>CAJNCB010000007.1:0-37436 GCA_905221155.1 bacterium
AGGCTCGGTAGCTCAGTTGGTAGAGCAATGGATTGAAGCTCCATGTGTCGGCGGTTCGATTCCGTCTCGCGCCATTTATATATTTTGGAAGGGTAGCGAAGAGGCTAAACGCGGCGGACTGTAAATCCGCTCCTTCGGGTTCGGGGGTTCGAATCCCTCCCCTTCCATTTTACGGGCATAGTTTAAAGGTAGAACTAAGGTCTCCAAAACCTTCAGTGTGGGTTCAATTCCTACTGCCCGTGTTAATAGAATTATGGCGGGTGTGGTGAAGTGGTTAACACACCAGATTGTGGCTCTGGCATGCGTGGGTTCGATCCCCATCACTCGCCTATTTTATATTATTGGGGTATAGCCAAGCGGTAAGGCAAGGGACTTTGACTCCCTCATGCGTTGGTTCGAATCCAGCTACCCCAGTTACTATTTGCCGGCGTGGCGGAATTGGCAGACGCGCTGGACTCAAAATCCAGTGTCCGCGAGGACGTGCCGGTTCGACCCCGGCCGCCGGTATAGTATAGAGTTAAGGAACGTTGTAAATCTTCGTTCCTTTTTTATATTATTTTTGGTATAATAATAGTTATTCAAATTTTATTTAGATTATGAAAGTGTAGGGAAGTATGTCTCGTTCTATCGATTTATTAAAACATCGGTATTTGAAAAATATTAAAGAAAATCCTGGATTGTTTGTCGGGATTGAACTGGAATATCCTGTTGTAAACTTGGAAGGGAATGCTACAGATGTTGAAGTTATCAAGTATTTATTCCGATATTTAGTTTCTTCTTTTGATTTTACTGTCGAAAAGGTAGATGATTTTGGGAATCCTATCCAGTTAGTAGATCCAGTAAGTCAAGATGCTATTTTATTTGAAGTTTCCTATACTACGATTGAGTTTGCATTCGGTAAGGCTGAAACGATACAAGAAGTTGAAGAACGTTTTAATATTTATATGGAGGCAATCCAGAAGAAGTTAGCTGAATCAAATCATGCTATTGTTGGCTGTGGTATTCATCCCAACTGGGATAAAAATGAGAATTGTCCAGTGGCTTATCCACGCTATCAGATGTTGATGGATTATTTGAATATGAGTAGAAATGTTGCTAAATCAGACTTACATCATTTCCCTGAATATGGTGCTTTTATCTGTGGGAGTCAGGTACAGCTGGATGTTTCAAAGTCTAACTACTTACGAGTGATTAATGCTTTTACCCAAATTGAAGCGGCTAAGGCTTATTCATTTGCCAATTCTGAGTTTTCGGGTGCAGATTGGGATACGAAAATTTCAAGGGATATTTTCTGGGAAGAATCGATGCATGGTATCTATCCAGAAAACGTTGGGGTTAATGCAAGACTATTTAAAGATGAGGCTGATTTTTTTGATTATCTAGATCATTCTGCAATTTTTACTGCGGAACGTGGTGGACAAACCTATTACTTTTATCCGATTCAGGCTAGGGACTATTTGGCTACACCTGAAATCCAAGCATATGCACTTAATGGGGATGAGATTATTATTTATCCTCAAGAGAAAGATTTTGAAACTCATCGTAGTTATCAGTACCAAGACTTAACGACTCGCGGAACAGTTGAGTTTCGTAGTGTGTGTACTCAACCTCTAGATAGAACCTTCGCTTCAGCAGCTTTTCACTTAGGATTGTTGGTTAATTTAGATAAGTTAGAAGCTTACTTAGAAGCAGCACCTTTCTTTAAAGAATTTGGTCGTGATTACAAGTTTTTAAGACGGCAATTTTCTAAAAAAAATCTTATAGCTGAGGAAAAAACTGCGATTATTGAATTTTCCAAAGACTTACTCCTTCTAGCTGAGGAAGGACTGGAGATGAGAAATAAGCAAGAAATGATCTACTTACAGCCTTTGAAAGAAGAATTGGGCCTATAATTTCTCTTATAAAGGGAGAATTTTCTGAAAAATCATGATATAATGGAAAAGACTATAGATAAAGGATAGAGAGTAATGACATTAGTTTATCAATCAACGCGTAATGCCAACAATACAGTAACTGCTAGCCAAGCTATTTTGCAAGGTTTGGCGACGGACGGTGGTTTGTTTACACCGCTTACTTATCCAAAGGTAGATTTGGACTTTGACAAATTGAAAGATGCTTCTTATCAGGAAGTTGCTAAGCTTGTTTTGTCAGCATTTTTAGATGACTTTACAGCTGAAGAGTTGGACTACTGTATCGAAAATGCCTACGATAGCAAATTTGATACTCCAGCTATCGCACCATTAGTGAAATTAGACGGCCAATATAACTTGGAACTTTTCCATGGTTCAACAATTGCTTTTAAGGATATGGCCTTGTCTATTTTGCCATACTTTATGACAACAGCTGCTAAGAAGCATGGTTTGGAGAACAAGATTGTCATCTTAACAGCGACATCTGGTGATACGGGGAAAGCTGCTATGGCAGGGTTTGCGGATGTTCCTGGTACTGAGATTATCGTCTTTTATCCAAAGGATGGTGTCAGCAAGGTACAAGAGTTGCAAATGACCACTCAGACTGGTGACAATACTCATGTTATCGCTATTGATGGTAACTTTGATGATGCCCAAACAAATGTGAAGCATATGTTTAACGATGTGGCTCTTCGTGAAAGATTAGCGGCCAACAAGTTGCAATTTTCATCTGCAAACTCTATGAACATTGGTCGTCTGGTGCCACAGATTGTTTATTATGTTTATGCCTATGCTCAGTTGGTTAAGACTGGTGAGATTGTGGCTGGTGATAAGGTCAACTTCACAGTACCAACAGGAAACTTTGGAAATATCTTGGCTGCCTTTTATGCTAAGCAAATTGGTCTCCCAGTTGGTAAATTGATTTGTGCTTCAAACGACAACAATGTTTTGACAGACTTCTTCAAGACACGTGTTTACGATAAGAAGCGTGAGTTTAAGGTAACAACTAGCCCATCTATGGATATCTTAGTATCTTCAAACTTGGAGCGCCTGATTTTCCATCTTTTGGGGAATGATGCAGTTAAGACAGCTGAACTTATGAATGCCTTGAATACGCAAGGTCAATATGAGTTGACTAATTTTGATGCAGAGATTTTGGACCTCTTTGCAGCTGAATATGCGACTGAGGAAGAAACGGCAGCAGAAATCAAGCGTGTTTATGAGGCAGATTCTTATATCGAGGATCCACATACGGCGGTTGCCTCGGCAGTTTATAAGAAATACCAAGCGGCTACTGGCGATGTGACTAAGACAGTGATTGCTTCAACAGCGAGTCCATACAAGTTCCCAGTGGTTGCAGTAGAAGCTGTAACTGGAAAATCAGGGCTTGGCGACTTTGAAGCTTTGGCTCAATTACATGATATTTCAGGAGTGGCAGTGCCGCCAGCAGTTGACGGGCTTGAAACAGCTCCTGTTCGTCATAAGACAACTGTTGCAGCAACAGACATGCAAGTAGCGGTTGAGGCTTATCTAGGATTTTAAGACAGAAGGAGTAAACTCGGTTGGGAAACCAACTGAGTTTCTTTTCATCAGGAGGAAGGATTGTTTAAGAAAAATAAAGACATTCTTAATATTGCCTTACCAGCTATGGGCGAAAACTTTTTGCAGATGCTCATGGGGATGGTGGATAGTTATTTGGTTGCTCATTTAGGATTGATAGCTATTTCAGGTGTTTCAGTAGCTGGTAATATTATCACGATTTACCAGGCGATTTTCATCGCTCTGGGAGCTGCTATTTCCAGTGTTATTTCAAAAAGTTTGGGGCAGAAGGATCAGTCTAAAATAGCTTATCATGTGACTGAGGCGTTGAAGATTACTTTACTAGTAAGTTTCCTTTTAGGAGCTTTGTCCATCTTCGCTGGGCAAGAGATGATAGGACTATTGGGAACGGAGAAGGCTGTAGCTGAGAGTGGTGGACTGTATCTATCTTTGGTAGGCGGATTGATTGTTCTCTTAGGTTTAATGACTAGTCTGGGAGCCTTGATTCGTGCAACGCATAATCCACGTCTGCCTCTCTATGTTAGTTTTTTATCCAATGCCTTGAATATTCTTTTTTCAAGTCTAGCTATTTTTGTTCTGGATATGGGGATAGCTGGTGTTGCTTTGGGGACTATTCTGTCTCGTTTGGTTGGTCTTGTGATTTTGTGGTCACAATTAAAACTGCCTTATGAGAAGCCAACTTTTGGTTTAGATAAGGAACTATTGACCTTGGCTTTACCAGCAGCTGGAGAGCGACTGATGATGCGGGCTGGAGATGTAGTAATCATTGCCTTGGTTGTGTCTTTCGGGACAGAGGCAGTGGCGGGAAATGCGGTCGGAGAAGTCTTGACCCAGTTTAACTACATGCCTGCTTTTGGAGTTGCTACAGCAACGGTCATGCTGGTAGCTCGAGCAGTTGGGGAGGATAATTGGAAAAAAGTAGCTAATTTGAGCAAGCAAACCTTTTGGCTTTCTCTGGTCCTCATGTTATCCTTGACCTTCAGTATCTATGCTTTGGGTGTACCACTAACTCATCTCTATACGACTGATTCTCTAGCGGTGGAGGCTAGTGTTCTAGTGACACTTTTTTCACTACTTGGTACTCCTATGACGATAGGAACAGTCATCTATACAGCAGTCTGGCAGGGGTTGGGCAATGCTCGGCTTCCCTTTTATGCGACAAGTATAGGAATGTGGTGTATCCGCATTGGAACAGGATATCTGATGGGGATTGTGCTTGGTTGGGGCTTGCCCGGTATTTGGGCCGGAACCCTTTTGGATAATGGTTTTCGATGGTTATTTCTACGCTATCGTTACCAGCGCTATATGAGCTTGAAAGGATAGGAAATGCAAAAAACAGCTTTTATTTGGGATTTAGACGGGACTTTATTGGATTCTTACGAAGCGATTTTATCAGGGATTGAGGAAACTTTTGCTCAGTTTTCTATTCCTTATGATAAGGAGCAGGTGAGGGAGTTTATTCTCAAGTATTCGGTGCAAGATTTGCTTGTGCGGGTGGCAGAAGATAGAAATCTGGATGTGGAAGTGCTCAATCAAGTGCGTGCACAGAGTCTGGCTGAGAAGAATGCTCAGGTAGTTTTGATGCCAGGTGCGCGTGAGGTGCTAGCTTGGGCAGACCAAGCAGGAATTCAGCAGTTTGTTTACACTCATAAGGGAGACAATGCTCTTACCATTCTCAGAGACTTGGGTTTGGAATCTTATTTTACAGAGATTCTAACCAGTCAGAGTGGCTTTGCTCGCAAGCCTAATCCGGAAGCGGCTACCTATCTGTTAGACAAGTATCAGTTGGATCCTGAGAAAACCTATTATATAGGGGATCGGACTCTGGATGTGGAATTTGCCCAGAATAGTGGGATTCAAAGCCTCAACTTTTTAGAGTCGACTTATGAAGGTAATCACAGGATTCAAGCGTTAGCAGATATTTCCCATATTTTTGAGACTGTGCGATAAAAAGATTGTGTCAGTTTTGTGACAGAGACCTAACAAACTATTTCAAGTAACCGAGTTTGTTACAAGGAATAGACAGTTCTGTTAAATAGGCCCGAGAGGGCTTTTTTTCTGCATTTTTTGTGTTATCATAGACAGGTACTCATTTGAAAGGAATATGAAAGAATGAAGAAAAGAATATTATTAGCCTCAACAGTAGCCTTGTCATTTGCCCCAGTATTGGCAACTCAAGCAGAAGAAGTTCTTTGGACTGCACGTAGTGTTGAGCAAATCCAAAATGATTTGACTAAAACGGATAACAAAACAAGTTATACCGTTCAGTATGGTGATACCTTGAGCACCATTGCAGAAGCCTTGGGTGTAGATGTCACAGTTCTTGCGAATTTGAATAAAATCACTAATATGGACTTGATTTTCCCAGAAACTGTTTTGACAACGACTGTCAATGAAGCAGAAGAAGTAACGGAAGTTGAAATCCAAACACCTCAAGCAGCTTCTAGTGAAGAAGTGACAACTGCGACAGCAGATTTGACAACCAATCAAGTGACGGTTGATGATCAAACTGTTCAGGTTGCAGACCTTTCTCAACCGATTGCAGAAGCGCCAAAAGCGGTAGAAACTACAAGAACAAAAGAAGTGGCATCAAGTTCAGAAGTTGCAGAGGCAGTGACTGCTTCAGAAGAAGTGGCGCCATCTACAGAAACTTCTGTCCCAGAGGAGCAAACAGCCGAAACAAGCAGTGCAGTTGCAGAAGCAGTTTCTCAGGCAACGATTCCAACTGAGAAGCAGGAAACACAAGCAAGCACTCAAGCTGAATCAGCAGTAGAAGCAACTACAACGCCAGTAGAAGAAACAGCAACCGAAACAACTGCAACAAGTTCAGAAGAAGCAAAAGAAGTAGCATCATCAAGTGAAGCTACAGCAGCAGTTTCTACTTATCAATCAGAAGAGGAGAAAACAGTTTCAACAACTTACGCTGCTCCAGCTGCGCCCGATTATGCTGGACTGGCAGTAGCGAAATCTGAAAATGCAGGCCTTCAACCACAAACAGCTGCCTTTAAAGAAGAAATCGCCAACTTGTTTGGCATCACATCCTTTAGTGGTTACCGTCCAGGAGATAGTGGAGATCACGGAAAAGGTTTGGCTATCGATTTTATGGTACCAGAAAGCTCAGAACTAGGGGATAAGATTGCGGAATACGCTATTCAAAACATGGCTAGCCGTGGAATTAGTTACATTATTTGGAAACAACGTTTCTATGCTCCATTCGATAGCAAATATGGGCCAGCTAATACTTGGAACCCAATGCCAGACCGTGGTAGCGTGACAGAAAATCACTATGATCACGTTCACGTTTCAATGAATGGATAAATCAGACTTGGTAATATCATTTTGACGAATGAGATCTAGCTTTCGTGATAGGAAGCGAGTCTCGTTCATTTTTTTCTTTGTCAATTTGAATGGAAAATGGAAGTTACCATTTTGTAATGATTTAAGCAACATTCTTGCAATTTATTTCATTTTGCATTATAATTGATCAGTCAACAATTGATAAGTCAATAAAAAGGAGAAAGAAATGATAGAGATTCAAGATCTGCTTTATCAACTCCGCTTGTCTGAGCAAGCGAGTACGCAATTGTTTGAAAAAAGACTTGGGATTAGTTTGACACGGTATCAGATTTTATTATTTTTGCTGAAGCATTCCCCTTGTAATCAAATAGCGGTTCAGGAGCGTTTGAAGATTGATCAGGCTGCTTTGACCCGACATTTCAAAATTCTGGAAAAGGAAGGTTTGGTGGAGCGTCATCGTAATCCTGAAAATCAGCGGGAAGTGTTGGTAGAGGCTACGAAGTACGCTAAGGAGCAGTTAGTGGTGAATCCCCCTCTGCAACATATCAAGGTTAAGGAAGAGATGGAAAGTATCTTAACAGAGTCTGAAAGAACAGAACTCAGCCGTTTATTAAATAAATTGGTTTTGGGTATTGAAAATATAGAAATTTAAGGAGAAATAGATGTCAATTATTACAATCATTTTAGCAACAATCGTTGCTTTGGAGCATTTTTACATTTTTTATTTGGAAAGTATTGCAACGCAATCAGATGCGACTAGTCGTGTCTTTAACATGGACAAGGAAGAATTGGCTCGTCCGTCAGTAAGTTCATTGTTTAGAAATCAAGGGATTTATAATGCTCTGCTAGGAGTCTTTCTCCTGTATGGGATTTATTTCTCACATAATTTAGAAATTGTGACTATTTTTGTCTCATTTGTGATTGGGGCTGCGGCTTACGGCTCTCTAACAGCAGATAAGAAAATTATTATGAAGCAAGGCGGACCAGCTATTTTGGCATTGATTAGTATTTTATTCTTTAAATAAACTCAAAAATCAATCCTAGCCTCGCTAGTCCTTTTCACTCCAGAATAAGGGAAATATGTTATACTTATTTTTAAGAAAAGAATTTCGTGGAATCTTTTGTAAGGAGTTAGAAATGAAAGTATTAGTGACAGGTTTTGAGCCCTTTGGAGGGGAAAAGGTTAATCCAGCCTTGGAGGCTATTAAAGGTTTACCAGCTGAAATCCATGGTGCTGAGGTCCGTTGGTTAGAAGTGCCAACAGTCTTTCACAAATCGGCCCAAGTGTTGGAAGAAGAGATGAATCGTTATCAACCTGACTTTGTCCTTTGTATTGGGCAAGCTGGTGGAAGAACTAGCTTGATGCCTGAACGAGTGGCCATTAATCAAGACGATGCACGCATACCAGATAATGAAGGCAATCAGCCGATTGACCTTCCCATTCGTCCAGATGGTGCTCCAGCCTACTTTAGCAGTTTGCCGATTAAAGCGATGGTTCAAGCTATAAAAAAAGAAGGCTTGCCGGCCTCTGTTTCCAATACGGCAGGGACTTTTGTCTGCAATCATTTGATGTATCAGGCACTCTATTTGGTAGAGAAGAAATTTCCACATGTTAAGGCAGGTTTTATGCACATTCCTTATATGATGGAACAGGTGGTGAATAGGCCGACTACTCCAGCTATGAGTTTAGTGGATATTAGGCGAGGGATAGAAGCGGCAATCGACGCCATGATAGAACATGGAGATGAGGACCTCAAGTTGGTAGGTGGAGAAACTCATTGATAGAAAAAAGCTTGAGGGAAAAACCTTCAAGCTTTTGGACGTTTTCGAGCCAGTACTGCTCGGTAAAAAATTATTTTATTGATTTGAATGTAGGGTAGGAGTGAGAAACTAGCAATCCCAAAAGTAATCCAATTGAGGAAGTACCAAGGAAGGAGTTGTAGGTCTAGAATAAAGCGCTGAAATTTGTAGCCTTTCATCAGGAAACGGCTGGTTTTTAGGATTTGTCCTGGTTTGGCTTGCCCTAAGTCTAGGGTGTCACAGAGGAGAAATTCTACCTGCGAATAGGCATAGTATTGTGGAATATAGAGACTATTTCCGACAATCATCAAGAGGATACTTGCTAGAAAGTAAAGACCAAAGGTCATGAGGAAACGTTCAGTTTCAACTGACGAGAGATTCAGATTAGGAAACTCAGGATGAAGGGCAACGAATTTCTTTGCTAAAAAGCTACTGTAAAAGAGGAAGTAAATCCCGAGCAAACTAGGAATGCTCCATAAAAAGAGATAGAAGCGTTTGAGAAGGAGAGTTAAAAAGGTTTGTGAAAAGTACTCTTCGTTAAAGAGAGTGAGACTATTTTTGACTGATAGTTCTGTATCTGGATTCTTGATGAGTTTCAGAGTTGTATAAACTGAACTGGTTAGAAGTATCGTCCCGACAAAGGAGACTAATAGTGGAAAAAGGTAAGCTTGGAATACATGACCAAGCACGCTTAAAAAGGTTTGCTCTAAAATAGACTCGTTGATACGCTCTAAGGGATTGAGGAAGCCAGATAAGATGACCAGCATGCTAGGTAAGAGATAGACGAGAAAGAGGCGGGGATTTTCAGCCTGAAATTGTCTGGCCTGCAGACGAATGGTTTTTAAATCAATTTTTGGGTATTTCATTCTCTCATTATACACCATAGTTAGTGACAGTTCCAGCTTTTTTTGATAAAATCATACAGTATGCCCTTGGGCACAAAGTATGAACTGGGACTGTTTTTCCCAGCTTCGGAGGTAAAAAATGTCAGATTCACCAATCAAATATCGTTTGATTAAGAAAGAAAAACACACGGGAGCTCGTCTGGGAGAAATCATCACACCCCACGGTACCTTCCCAACACCTATGTTTATGCCAGTTGGGACACAAGCCACTGTCAAAACTCAGTCGCCTGAAGAATTGAAGGAGATGGGTTCGGGAATTATCCTATCAAACACCTATCATCTCTGGCTTCGCCCTGGAGATGAACTCATCGCACGCGCTGGTGGTCTTCACAAGTTCATGAATTGGGACCAGCCTATCTTGACAGATAGTGGTGGTTTCCAGGTCTATTCCTTAGCAGATAGCCGCAATATCACAGAAGAAGGTGTAACTTTTAAAAACCATCTCAATGGTTCTAAGATGTTCCTGTCTCCAGAAAAGGCCATCTCTATCCAAAATAATCTGGGTTCAGACATCATGATGTCCTTTGACGAATGTCCTCAGTTTTATCAACCTTACGACTACGTTAAGAAATCAATCGAGCGTACCAGCCGTTGGGCTGAGCGTGGTTTGAAGGCTCATCGTCGTCCGCATGATCAAGGATTATTTGGGATTGTGCAAGGGGCAGGATTTGAAGACTTGCGTCGCCAATCGGCTCATGACCTTGTCAGCATGGATTTCCCAGGCTACTCTATCGGTGGTTTGGCAGTGGGAGAAACCCACGAAGAAATGAATGCGGTCTTGGACTTTACAACCCAACTGCTGCCTGAAAATAAACCTCGTTATCTGATGGGTGTGGGAGCGCCAGATAGCTTGATTGATGGGGTGATTCGTGGGGTGGATATGTTTGACTGTGTCTTGCCGACTCGTATCGCTCGTAACGGTACCTGTATGACCAGTCAAGGACGTTTGGTTGTAAAAAATGCTCAGTTTGCTGAGGACTTTACGCCACTGGATCCTGAGTGTGATTGCTACACATGTAAGAACTATACACGCGCTTATCTTCGTCACCTGCTCAAGGCTGATGAAACCTTTGGTATTCGCTTGACTAGCTACCACAATCTTTACTTCTTGCTTAACCTGATGAAGCAAGTGCGACAAGCCATCATGGATGACAATCTCTTGGAATTCCGTGAGTATTTTGTTGAAAAATATGGCTATAATAAGTCAGGCCGTAATTTTTAAACTGGAAGTGATATAAGCTAAAAATCCTAAGTTTTCTCTTGGGATTTTTCTTCTTTTTTTGATAGAATAAAGTGTACAATGAAAGGGAGAATAAACTCGTATGCGTATTAAATGGTTTTCCTTGATTAGGATTACAGGTTTACTTTTGGTACTCTTGTATCATTTCTTTCAGACGATCTTTCCTGGAGGATTTTTCGGGGTAGATGTCTTTTTTACATTTTCAGGTTTCCTGATTACAGCTCTACTCATCGAAGAATTTTCTAAAAATCATGAAATTGATTTGGTTGGATTTTTTAGGAGACGCTTTTATCGGATTGTGCCACCTGTGGTTTTGATGGTCTTGGTGACCATGCCCTTTACCTTTCTAGTTCGGCAAGACTATGTTGCTGGAATTGGGGGTCAGATTGCGGGTGTTTTAGGCTTCATGACCAACTTCTATGAGCTCCTAACAGGTGGGAGTTATGAATCTCAGTTCATTCCACATTTGTTTGTTCATAATTGGAGCTTGGCCGTTGAGGTTCATTACTATATTCTTTGGGGATTGGCAGTTTGGTTCTTATCCAAACAGGCTAAATCAAATGGTCAGTTGAGAGGAATGGTCTTTCTCTTATCAGCTGCTGCCTTCTTGATTAGTTTCTTCTCCATGTTTATTGGTAGTTTTCTAGTAACCTCTTATTCTTCTGTTTACTTCTCCAGTTTAACTCATATCTATCCATTCTTTTTGGGAAGTATCCTAGCAACGATTGTAGGCGTTCGTCAGACGACTTCTTTAGTTAAGCAGTTGGATAAAATCTGGGATTTACGCAAGACCCTTTTAGTTTTTGCAGGAGGTTTTGGCTTCTTACTCATTTTGACCTTCTTTGTCAAATTTACCTATCTCTTTGCCTATCTTATGGGCTTCTTGCTTGCCAGCATTGCGGCCATTGCTATGATTATGGCGGCGCGTGTCTTACATGAAAAGACTCCTCATATACAGGAGCCAAAGATTATCAGCTTTTTAGCGGATACTAGCTATGCGGTTTATCTTTTCCATTGGCCTTTCTATATCATTTTTTCACAGTTGACATCAAATCTTTTTGCTGTGTTACTAACTTTGATTTTTTCTTATGGATTTTCCAGCCTATCATTTTATGTGTTGGAACCTTGGATCGCAGGAAAGAATACACCTATTATACAAACCCTCCGTCCCCTTCCTCATATTCACACAATCCTTGCAGCAAGTACAGGTATCTTGACCTTCATTGTCTTCTTAGTAACTCTGTTGGCACCACAAGTGGGAGCTTTTGAGACAGACTTAACTGTTAATGGCTTGAAGCAAGCTGCAACAAATATTAACCAGACCAAGGTGATGACAGAACGAGCAGAAGCTGATAGTTTAGGAATTGCTGATGGCACTATGTTAATTGGTGATTCGGTAGCGCTAAGAGCTAATACAGCCCTGCAGACAGCCCTTCCTGGAGCACAGATTAACGCACAAGTAAGCAGAACAACCAAGACCGCCAACGAAATCATGCTCAACAATAGCCAGAATAAATTTTTACCTAAGATGGTGGTTATTGCTACTGGGGTAAATAATCCTGAAAATTACAAGGAAGACTGGGATAGTATTGTGAAAAATCTTCCAAAGGGGCACCATATGGTTTTGGTGACTCCTTATGAAGGAGATAAGACAAAAGAGACCTATGCAATCGTTGAGAAGGCGGCTGCCTATATGAGAGAATTGGCAGAGAAGACTCCTTACGTCACGATAGCAGATTGGAATCAAGTTGCGAAAGAGCATCCAGAAATTTGGACTGGAACAGACCAAGTCCATTTTGGAAGTGACAATAGTAAAATTGAAGCAGGAGCAAAATTGTATGCAGATACGATTGCTACAGCCTTGCAAACAGCTCAAGACAAGCCAGTCAAATCAAAATAACTTGTATTAAAAAGAGAAGAGTTGGAGAAATCCAGCTCTTTTAAAATATCTCTAGAAAATAGGTCTATACCATTTACAAATAAAAAAGAAAGGTTTATAATGTAATTGACATAATAAATTGTAGAATCAATCTTTTAAGGAGGTTAACATTATGCCTAACTATATTAAAGCGGATCAGTTTTTCTACCCACACGGAGTTCGTCGTGGAGGTTACCTGGAACTTGTGGACGGCAAGTTTGGAAAACATGTAGAACAAATTCCTGAAGGAGCTGAGGTGATTGACTATACAGGTTATAGCATTGCTCCAGGACTTGTAGATACCCACATTCATGGATTTGGCGGTGTGGATGTTATGGATAATAATATCGAAGGAACCCTTCATACCATGAGTGAAGGACTACTTAGTACAGGTGTTACCAGCTTCTTGCCTACCACTTTGACATCCTCTTATGAACAATTGCTCGCGGTAACTGAAAATATCGGTGCTCGTTATCAGGAAGCAAGTGGAGCTAAGATTCGTGGGATTTATTTTGAAGGTCCTTATTTCACAGAGAAATATAAGGGTGCTCAAAATCCTGTCTACATGAAAGACCCTCGTATGGATGAGTTTCGTGCTTGGCAAAAAGCGGCCAATGGCTTGCTTAACAAAATTGCCCTTGCGCCAGAACGTGAAGGTGTAGAAGACTTTGTTCGTACGGTTACGGGCGAAGGTGTGACGGTTGCTCTTGGGCACTCAAACGCGACTTTTGATGAAGCTAAAAAGGCAGTAGATGCTGGAGCTAGTGTTTGGGTACACGCCTACAATGGAATGCGTGGGTTAACTCACCGTGAACTCGGGATGGTGGGAGCCATGTATGAATTACCACATACTTACGCTGAATTGATTTGTGATGGTCACCACGTAGATCCAAAGGCCTGTGATATCTTGCTCAAACAAAAGGGAACTGAAAATATTGCCCTTATCACGGACTGTATGACAGCGGGTGGATTGGAAGACGGTGACTATATGTTGGGAGAATTCCCAGTAGTAGTTGCCAATGGAACTGCTCGCCTCAAATCCACAGGTAATTTGGCAGGTTCTATCCTCAAACTCAAAGATGGTTTGAAGAATGTGGTCGAATGGGGAATTGCGAATCCGCATGAAGCGGTCATGATGGCCAGCCTCAACCCAGCAAAATCTGTTCACATTGATGATGTTTGTGGACAAATCCGTGAAGGCTATGACGCTGACTTTATCGTATTAGATAAAGATTTGGAATTGGTAGCAACCTATCTAGATGGCGTGAAACGTTATCAAGCATAAGAGAGAAAGCAGGAGTTAGATACTAGCTTCTGCTTTTTTATGCAGGGTACTTTACTGGTAAATAAAAAAGTTAAGAAAATCACAAAAAGACTTGAACAAGAAAATGAAAAGGCTTACAATTATATTATAAACAGTACAAATAAAAAAAGGAGGAGTGCTTTATGAAAGCCTATACTTATGTTAAACCAGGACTTGCTTCTTTTGTTGATGTAGACAAACCAGTGATTCGCAAGCCAACAGACGCTATTGTGCGTATCGTAAAAACCACTATTTGTGGAACAGACCTCCATATTATCAAAGGGGATGTTCCCGCTTGCCAAAGTGGTACCATTCTTGGTCACGAAGGGATTGGGATTGTTGAAGAAGTTGGAGAAGGAGTTTCGAACTTCAAAAAAGGCGACAAGGTCTTGATTTCTTGTGTTTGTGCCTGTGGTAAATGCTACTACTGTAAAAAAGGAATTTATGCCCACTGTGAAGACGAAGGGGGTTGGATTTTCGGTCACTTGATTGACGGTATGCAGGCTGAGTATCTACGTGTCCCTCATGCAGATAACACTCTTTACCATACTCCAGAAGACTTGTCAGATGAAGCCTTGGTTATGCTATCAGACATTCTGCCTACTGGATATGAAATTGGTGTCTTAAAAGGGAAAGTGGAACCTGGTTGCAGCGTAGCCATTATTGGTTCAGGACCAGTTGGATTGGCTGCACTTTTGACAGCTCAGTTCTACTCACCAGCCAAATTGATTATGGTGGATTTAGACGATAACCGCTTGGAAACTGCTGTATCATTTGGTGCGACTCACAAGGTTAATTCTTCAGACCCTGAAAAAGCCATTAAAGAAATTTATGATTTGACAGATGGCCGTGGTGTAGATGTCGCTATCGAAGCTGTTGGTATTCCTGCAACATTTGATTTCTGTCAAAAGATTATCGGTGTAGATGGAACGGTTGCCAACTGTGGTGTGCATGGTAAACCAGTTGAATTCGATTTAGACAGGCTTTGGATTCGCAACATCAATGTAACAACTGGTTTGGTATCTACAAATACCACTCCACAATTGTTGAAAGCTCTTGAAAGTCATAAGATTGAACCAGAAAAATTGGTAACTCATTATTTCAAACTCAGTGAAATTGAAAAAGCCTACGAAGTCTTCGGTAAGGCAGCAGACCACCATGCCATTAAGGTCATTATCGAAAACGATATTTCTGAAGCCTAGGTAGTAACAATATTTTGGAATACAAGCAAATAGAAATTCAGTCATCCATCAGATGGCTGGATTTTTTATCAAGAAATTAAGAAATGAGCATATTTCTTTCCTTGTTTAGCGGAATTGGTTATAATATACGGTACAAAGGAATGAATGAATATGTATCGTGTTATAGAAATGTACGGAGATTTTGAACCGTGGTGGTTCTTAGAAGGTTGGGAAGAAGATATTGTAGCTAGTAAGAAATTTGACCAGTATTATGATGCTCTCAAATACTATAAAACTTGCTGGTTTAGATTGGAACAAGAATCCCCTCTTTATAAAAGTAGAAGTGACTTGATGACCATTTTTTGGGATCCAGAAGACCAACGCTGGTGTGATGAATGTGATGAGTATTTACAACAATACCATTCTTTGGCTCTTTTGCAGGATGAGCAGGTTATCCCAGATGAAAAACTACGTCCAGGCTATGAAAAACAAACAGGTAAGGAAAGGCACCGTTCTTGCCGTATGAAATTAAGATAGAGAAAAAGTAACTTTTTGGAGTTGCTTTTTTTATTTTTCCAAATCTTTGCGAATAGTATAGGTGAGGAGGTAAGTATGGTTCAAGAAATTGCACAAGAAATCATTCGTTCGGCTCGGAAAAAAGGGGCGCAAGATATTTATTTTGTCCCTAAGCTAGACGCTTATGAGCTTCATATGAGGGTCGGAGATGAGCGCTGTAAAATTGGTTCTTATGATTTTGAAAAGTTTGCGGCAGTCATCAGTCACTTTAAGTTTGTGGCGGGTATGAATGTGGGAGAAAAGCGACGTAGCCAACTTGGTTCCTGTGATTATGAATATGACCAGAAGATGGCGTCCCTACGTTTATCTACTGTAGGTGATTATCGAGGGCATGAGAGTTTAGTTATTCGCTTGTTGCATGATGAGGATCAGGATTTGCATTTTTGGTTTCAAGATATTGAAGAATTGGGCAAGCAGTATAGGCAACGGGGACTTTATCTCTTTGCTGGTCCAGTCGGAAGTGGAAAGACGACCTTGATGCATGAATTGGCCAAGTCTCTCTTTAAAGGACAGCAAGTTATGTCCATAGAAGATCCGGTAGAAATCAAGCAGGACGACATGCTCCAATTACAGTTGAATGAGGCGATTGGGCTTACCTATGAAAATCTCATCAAACTTTCCTTACGTCATCGTCCTGACCTTTTGATTATCGGAGAAATTCGAGACAGCGAGACGGCGCGTGCAGTAGTTAGAGCTAGTTTGACAGGTGCGACAGTCTTTTCAACCATTCATGCCAAGAGTATTCGAGGTGTTTATGAGCGCCTGCTGGAGTTGGGTGTGACTGCGGAGGAATTGGCAGTCGTTCTGCAAGGAGTCTGCTACCAGAGATTAATCGGGGGAGGAGGAATTGTTGACTTTGCAAACAAAGACTATCAAGAACACCAGTCAACTAGCTGGAATGAACAGATTGACCAACTTCTTAAAGATGGACATATCACAAGTCTTCAGGCTGAAACAGAAAAAATTAGCTACAGCTAAGCAAAAAAATATCATCACCCTGTTTAACAATCTCTTTTCCAGCGGTTTTCATCTGGTGGAGACTATCTCCTTTTTAGATAGGAGTGCTTTGTTGGACAAGCAGTGTGTGAACCAGATGCGCACGGGCTTGTCTCAGGGGAAATCATTCTCAGAAATGATGGACAGTTTGGGCTTTTCAAGTGCCATTGTCACTCAGTTATCCCTAGCTGAAGTTCATGGGAATCTTCACCTGAGTTTGGGAAAGATAGAAGAATATTTAGATAATCTGACCAAAGTCAAGAAAAAATTAATTGAAGTAGCGACCTATCCTTTGATTTTGCTGGGATTTCTTCTCTTAATCATGCTGGGGCTACGGAACTACCTACTACCACAACTGGATAGTAGCAATATTGCCACTCAGATTATCGGCCATCTGCCACAAATCTTTCTAGGCATGGTAGGGTTTGTTTCTCTACTTGCCCTTTTAGCACTAACTTTCTATAAAAGAAGTTCTAAGATGCGCGTCTTTTCTATCTTAGCACGTCTTCCCTTTCTTGGCATCTTTGTGCAGACCTATCTGACGGCCTATTACGCGCGTGAGTGGGGGAATATGATTTCTCAGGGAATGGAGCTGACGCAGATTTTTCAGATCATGCAGGAACAAGGTTCCCAACTCTTTAAAGAAATCGGTCGAGATTTGGCTCAAGCCCTACAAAATGGCCGCGAATTTTCTCAAACCATAGCAACCTATCCTTTCTTTAAAAAGGAGTTGAGTCTCATCATCGAGTATGGGGAAGTCAAGTCCAAGCTGGGTAGTGAGTTGGAAATCTATGCTGAAAAAACTTGGGAGGCCTTTTTTACCCGAGTCAACCGCACCATGAATCTGGTGCAACCGCTGGTTTTTATCTTTGTGGCTCTGATTATCGTTTTACTTTATGCGGCAATGCTCATGCCCATGTATCAAAATATGGAGGTAAATTTCTAAAATGAAAAAAATCAAGACAAATTTAAAAAAAGCTAAGGTTAAAGCTTTCACTCTGGTAGAGATGTTAGTGGTCCTTTTAATCATCAGCGTGCTTCTCTTGCTCTTTGTACCTAATTTGACCAAGCAAAAAGAAGCAGTCAATGATAAAGGAAAAGCTGCTGTTGTTAAAGTGGTGGAAAGCCAGGCAGAGCTTTATAGCTTAGATAAAAATGAAGATGCTAGCCTAAGCAAGTTACAAGCAGATGGGCGAATCACAGAAGAACAGGCTAAAGCTTATAAAGAATACCATGCTAAACAAAATACCAGTCAAACCGTTGCAGATTAAGGCCTTTACCATGCTGGAAAGTCTCTTGGTTTTGGGGCTTGTGAGTATCCTTGCCTTGGGCTTGTCCGGCTCTGTTCAGTCCACTTTTGCGGCGGTAGAGGAGCAGATTTTCTTTATGGAGTTTGAAGAACTCTATAGGGAAACTCAAAAACGCAGTGTAGCCAGTCAGCAAAAGACTAGTCTAAACTTAGATGGGCAGACGATCAGTAATGGCAGTCAAAAGTTGACAGTTCCTAAAGGAATTCAGGCACCATCAGGCCAAAACATTACATTTGACCGAGCTGGGGGCAATTCGTCCCTAGCTAAGGTTGAATTTCAGACCAGTAAAGGAGCGATTCGTTATCAATTATATTTAGGAAATGGGAAAATTAAACGCATTAAGGAAACAAAAAATTAGGGCAGTGATTTTACTGGAAGCAGTAGTTGCTCTAGCCATCTTTGCTAGCATTGCGACCCTCCTTTTGGGACAAATTCAGAAAAATAGACAAGAAGAATCAAAAATCTTGCAAAAGGAAGAAGTTTTGAGTGTAGCTAAGATGGCTCTGCAGACAGGTCAAAATCAGGTAAATATAAACGGAGTGGAGATTCAGGTGTTTTCTAGTGAAAAGGGATTGGAGGTCTACCATGGTTCAGAACAGTTATTGGCAATCAAAGAGCCATAAAATCAAGGCTTTTACCCTGTTAGAATCTCTGATTGCCCTGATTGTCATCAGTGGAAGTTCACTTCTCTTTCAAGCCATGAGTCAGCTCCTCATTTCAGAAGTTCGCTACCAGCAACAAAGCGAGCAAAAGGAGTGGCTCTTGTTTGTGGAGCAGTTGGAGGCAGAATTAGACCGTTCGCAATTCGAAAAAGTGGAGGGCAATCGCATTTATATGAAGCAGGATGGCAAGGAAATTGCGATAGGTAAGTCTAAATCAGATGATTTTCGGAAAACCGATGCCAGTGGACGGGGTTATCAGCCGATGGTTTATGGCCTCAAATCTGCGCAGATTACAGAGGACAATCAACTGGTTCGTTTTCGTTTCCAGTTCCAAAAAGGCTTAGAAAGGGAGTTCATCTATCGTGTGGAAAAAGAAAAAAGTTAAGGCAGGGGTTCTCCTCTATGCAGTTACCATGGCAGCCATCTTTAGTCTTTTGTTACAATTTTACTTGAACCGACAAGTCGCCCACTATCAAGACTATGCTTTAAATAAAGAAAAGTTGGTTGCTTTTGCCATGGCCAAGCGAACCAAAGATAAGGTTGATAAGGAAAGTGGGGAACAGGCCTTTAATATGGGTCAGGTGAGTTATCAAAATAAGAAAACAAGCTTAGTGACAAGGATTCGTACGCCTAAGAGCCAATATGAGTTCATCTTTCCTTCCGTCAAAATAAAAGAAGAGAAAACGGATAAAAAGGAAGAGGTAGCGACCGATTCAAGTGATCAAGCAGAGAAGAAAAAAACAGAAGAGAAGGTTGAAAAGAAAGAGAATTCCTAGCCAATCAAGCTACTTTGTGCTAAACTAAAAATATGAAACATGATTTTAACCACAAAGCAGAAACTTTTGATTCCCCTAAAAATATCTTCCTTGCAAACTTGGTTTGTCAAGCAGTCGAGAAACAGACTGATTTTCTATCAGACAAAGAAATTTTGGATTTTGGTGGAGGGACGGGTCTGTTAACCTTGCCCCTAGCCAAGCAGGCCAAGTCTGTAACATTGGTGGATATTTCGGAGAAAATGCTGGAGCAAGCTCGTTTGAAAGCGGAGCAGCAAGACATCAAGAATATCCAGTTTTTGGAGCAAGATTTACTGGAAAAACCCTTGGAGAAAGAGTTTGATCTCATTGTTGTGTGTCGGGTTCTTCATCATATGCCTGATTTGAATGCGACTCTCTCACTGTTTCATCAACATCTGAGAGAAAACGGACAACTTTTACTTGCTGATTTCACCAAGACAGAAGCTAGCCATCACGGATTTGAATTGGTTGAACTCGAAAACAAGTTAGACCAGTTTGGTTTTTCATCTGTGCATAGTCAGATCCTCTATAGCGCTGAAGACCTGTTTCAAGGAAATTACTCAGAACTCTTTTTAACAGTAGCCCAAAAATCACTCGCCTAGTCAGGGAGTGATTTTTCTATAAGGATGGAAAAAAGAAGGGAAATTTGATAAGATAGGAATATGGATTTTGAAAAAATTGAACAAGCTTATACGTATTTACTAGAGAATGTCCAAGTCATTCAAAGTGATTTGGCGACCAATTTTTATGACGCCCTGGTGGAGCAAAATAGCATCTATTTGGATGGTGAGACTGAGTTAGAGCAGGTCAAGGAAAACAATCAGGCCCTTAAACGCTTAGCGCTTCGCAAAGAAGAATGGCTCAAGACCTACCAGTTTCTCTTGATGAAGGCTGGGCAAACAGAACCCCTACAGGCTAATCACCAGTTTACACCGGATGCTATTGCCTTACTTTTGGTGTTTATTGTGGAAGAGTTGTTTACAGAGAAGGAAATCACTATCCTCGAAATGGGTTCTGGTATGGGAATTTTGGGCGCTACTTTCTTGACCTCGCTTGATAAAAAGGTGGATTACTTGGGAATGGAAGTGGATGATTTACTGATTGATTTGGCAGCTAGCATGGCAGATGTAATTGGTTTGCAGGCTGGCTTTGTCCAAGGAGATGCCGTTCGTCCACAAATGCTCAAAGAAAGCGATGTGGTCATCAGCGACTTGCCTGTCGGCTATTATCCTGATGATGCCGTTGCGTCGCGCCATCAAGTTGCTTCTAGCCAAGAACATACTTACGCCCATCACTTGCTCATGGAACAAGGGCTTAAGTATCTCAAGTCAGATGGATACGCTATTTTTCTCGCTCCGAGTGATTTGTTGACCAGTCCCCAAAGTGATTTGTTGAAAGGCTGGTTGAAAGAAGAGGCAAGTCTGGTTGCTATGATTAGTTTACCTGAAAATCTCTTTGCTAGTGCCAAACAATCTAAGACTATTTTTATCTTACAGAAGAAAAGTGAAATAGTAGTAGAGCCTTTTGTTTATCCACTTGCTAGCTTGCAAGATGCAAGTGTTTTAATGAAATTTAAAGAAAATTTTCAAAAATGGACTCAAGGTACTGAAATATAAAATAGATTTTGTTATAATAGATGAAAACGCTTAAAAGGGGTATCATGTTATGACAAAAACAATTGCAATCAATGCAGGAAGTTCAAGTTTGAAATGGCAATTATACTTAATGCCAGAAGAAAAAGTATTGGCGAAAGGTTTGATTGAACGTATCGGTTTGAAAGATTCAATTTCAACTGTAAAATTTGATGGTCGTTCTGAACAACAAATTTTGGATATTGAAAATCATACACAAGCCGTTAAAATTTTATTGGATGACTTGATTCGTTTCGATATTATCAAGGCTTATGATGAAATTACAGGTGTTGGTCACCGTGTTGTTGCAGGTGGAGAATATTTCAAAGAATCAACAGTCGTTGAGGGAGATGTTTTAGAAAAAGTTGAAGAGTTGAGCTTGTTGGCTCCTCTCCACAATCCAGCCAATGCAGCAGGTGTTCGTGCCTTCAAGGAATTGTTGCCAGACATTACCAGTGTAGTTGTTTTTGATACTTCATTCCACACAACTATGCCAGAGAAAGCTTATCGCTACCCTCTACCAACAAAATATTACACAGAAAACAAGGTTCGTAAATATGGTGCCCACGGTACAAGTCACCAGTTTGTAGCAGGAGAAGCTGCAAAACTCTTGGGCCGTCCATTAGAGGACTTGAAATTGATTACTTGCCATATCGGTAATGGAGCTTCTATCACAGCTGTTAAGGGTGGTCAATCTGTCGATACTTCAATGGGATTCACTCCACTTGGTGGTGTGATGATGGGAACTCGTACAGGGGACATTGACCCAGCTATCATTCCTTACTTAATGCAATATACAGAGGACTTTAATACTCCTGAGGACATTAGTCACGTCCTTAATCGTGAATCAGGACTGATGGGGGTTTCAGGTAAATCTAGTGATATGCGTGATGTGATTGCTGCTATGGAAGAAGGGGACCACGATGCCACTTTAGCCTATGAAATGTATGTTGACCGTATCCAAAAACATATCGGTCAATACCTTGCGGTCCTAAATGGAGCAGATGCTATTATCTTTACTGCAGGTATCGGTGAAAATGCTGCAAACGTACGTGAAGATGTTATCTCAGGTATCTCTTGGTTTGGCTGTGATGTTGACCCAGAAAAGAATGTCTTTGGTGTGACAGGAGACATCTCAACAGAGGCAGCGAAAATACGTGTCCTGGTTATTCCAACAGATGAAGAATTGGTCATTGCCCGTGACGTTGAACGCTTGAAAAAATAACTAAAATCAGAAAAAATATTCAGTACAAGGAGTTGGGAAAGAGATTTTTCCAGCTTCTTTTTCTGATGGAAATGTCCAAAACCTTGCTATGATTGGCTTTTTTGAAAAATATGGTATAATAGTAGTAATTTAATAGATGGAGTTGAGTTTTGAAGAAAAACTTTCGTGTAAAAAGAGAGAAAGATTTTAAGGCGATTTTCAAGGAGGGGACAAGTTTTGCCAATCGCAAATTTGTTGTCTACCAACTAGAAAACCAGAAAAACCATTTTCGAGTAGGTCTATCAGTTAGCAAAAAACTGGGGAATGCCGTCACTAGAAATCAAATTAAGCGACGGATTCGGCATATTATCCAGAATGCCAAAGGGAGTCTGGTAGAAGATGTCGACTTTGTTGTCATTGCTCGAAAAGGAGTCGAAACCTTGGGATACGCAGAGATGGAGAAAAATCTACTCCACGTATTAAAATTATCAAAGATTTACCAGGAAGGAAATGGGAGTGAAAAAGAAACTACAGTTGACTAGTTTGCTAGGACTGTCTCTATTGATCATGACAGCCTGTGCGACCAATGGGACAACTAGCGATATTACAGCCGAATCGGCTGATTTTTGGAGTAAATTTGTTTACTTCTTTGCGGAAATCATTCGCTTTTTATCGTTTGATATCAGTATCGGAGTGGGGATTATTCTCTTTACGGTCTTGATTCGTACAGTTCTCTTGCCAGTCTTTCAAGTGCAAATGGTGGCTTCCAGAAAAATGCAGGAAGCTCAACCACGTATTAAGGCGCTTCGAGAACAATATCCAGGTCGAGATATGGAAAGCAGAACTAAGCTAGAGCAAGAAATGCGTAAAGTCTTTAAAGAAATGGGTGTCAGACAGTCAGATTCTCTTTGGCCGATTTTGATTCAGATGCCGGTTATCTTGGCCTTGTTCCAAGCTCTATCAAGAGTTGACTTTTTAAAGACAGGTCATTTCTTATGGATTAACCTTGGTAGTGTAGATACAACCCTTGTTCTTCCGATTTTAGCAGCTGTATTTACCTTTTTAAGTACTTGGCTGTCTAATAAAGCCTTGTCTGAGCGTAATGGCGCTACGACTGCGATGATGTATGGTATTCCGGTCTTGATTTTTATCTTTGCAGTTTATGCACCAGGTGGAGTCGCCCTATACTGGACAGTGTCCAATGCTTATCAAGTCTTGCAAACCTATTTCTTGAACAATCCATTCAAGATTATCGCAGAGCGCGAGGCCGTAGTACAGGCACAAAAAGATTTGGAAAATAGAAAAAGAAAAGCCAAGAAAAAGGCTCAGAAAACGAAATAATAAGGAGGAATCTGGTAATGGTAGTATTTACAGGTTCAACTGTTGAAGAAGCAATCCAGAAAGGATTGAAAGAATTAGATATTCCAAGAATGAAGGCTCACATCAAAGTCATTTCTCGTGAAAAAAATGGATTTCTTGGTTTATTTGGTAAAAAACCAGCTCAGGTTGACATTGAAGCTATTAGTGAAACAACGGTCATTAAAGCTAATCAGCAGGCTGTAAAGGGTGTTCCTAAAGAAATTAACGAACAAAATGAACCGGTTAAAACAGTCAGTCAAGCGACCGTTGATTTGGGGCATGTTGTAGAAGCAATTAAAAAGATTGAAGAAGAAGGCCAAGGGGTTTCTGATGAAGTTAAGGCTGAGATTTTGAAAAATGAAAAACATGCTAACACTATCTTAGAAGAAACTGGGCATATTGAGATTTTAAATGAATTACAGCTTGAAGAAGCTGGTTTCGGAGAAGAAGTAGAAACTCCTATTGTCGAGACTCAAGCTGAACAAACTGAAAGCCAAGAATTAGAAGATTTGGGCTTAAAGGTTGAACCGAGTTTTGACATTGAACAAGTAGCTACGGAAGTAACGACTTATGTCCAAACAATCATTGATGATATGGACGTTGAGGCGACGATTTCAAATGATTATAACCGTCGTAGCATCAATTTACAAATTGACACCAACGAACCAGGTCGTATTATCGGTTACCATGGTAAAGTTTTGAAGGCCTTGCAACTATTGGCTCAAAATTATCTTTATAACCGCTATTCAAGAACCTTCTACATTACTATTAATGTCAATGATTATGTTGAACATCGTGCAGAAGTCTTGCAGACTTATGCTCAAAAATTGGCGACTCGTGTTTTAGAAGAAGGACGTAGTCATCAAACAGATCCAATGTCGAATAGCGAACGCAAGATTATCCATCGTATTATTTCACGTATGGATGGCGTGACTAGTTATTCTGAGGGTGATGAGCCCAATCGCTATGTCGTTGTAGATACAGAATAAACAAAATCAGGGTTCTCCTGATTTTTTGCTAGCTGGAGGAGATTAAACTAATGTTGAATAAGATAAGAGATTATTTAGACTTTGCTGGTTTGCAGTACCGTAATCCTGATAGAGCAGGAGCAGAGCGAGAGAATATGCTGGAATTCCGCCACAAAGGCCAAGAGGCCCGAAAGGCTTTTACAGAATTGGCTAAAGCCTTTCAGGCAAATCATCCAGAATGGCAACTCCAACAGACTAGCCAGTGGATGAATCAGGCGCAGCGCTTGCGACCACACTTCTGGTCTTATCTACAGCGTGAAGGGAAAGTTACAGAACCTATGTTGGCTCTTCGTTTGTATGGAGTACCCTCTGATTTTGGTGTCTCACTAGAAGTTAGTTTTATCGAGCGCAAGAAAGATGAGCAAACTTTAGGCAAGCAGGCCAAGGTCCTAGAAGTTCCAGTGGTAGAAGGGATTTATTATCTAGCCTACTCTGACGGCCAAAGTCAACGGTGGGAGGCGAACGAAGAAAATCGTCAGGTCTTAGTCGAGAAGGTAGGCAGTCGAGAAATTCGAAAAGTGTTAGTTAAATCAGATGTTTCTATCATAGAAAATCAATCATTAGAAGTGATTTTAGAAAAATTAGAAGATGCTTATGAACGCTTACTTCCCTACTATCAGGCGACACGAGAGTAGAAAATAGGAGACTTATCTAGCGTCGAATTGTTTAATTGCTATTCTATGTATTTTTTCATATAATAGTAGAATAGAATGTGTGATTCAATAATCACCTCAAATAGAAAGGAAATTCTATGTCAAATCTATCTGTTAATGCAATTCGTTTCCTAGGTATTGACGCCATTAATAAAGCCAACTCAGGTCATCCAGGTGTAGTTATGGGAGCGGCTCCAATGGCTTATAGCCTCTTTACAAAACAACTTCGTATCAATCCAGCTCAACCAAACTGGATTAACCGCGACCGCTTTATTCTTTCAGCTGGTCATGGTTCAATGCTCCTTTATGCCCTTCTTCACCTTTCTGGTTTTGAAGATGTTAGTATGGATGAGATCAAGAGCTTCCGTCAATGGGGTTCAAAAACACCAGGTCACCCAGAATTTGGCCATACAGCAGGGATTGATGCTACGACAGGTCCTCTAGGACAAGGGATTTCAACTGCTACTGGTTTTGCCCAAGCAGAACGTTTCTTGGCAGCCAAATATAACCGAGAAGGCTACAATATCTTTGATCACTATACTTACGTTATCTGTGGAGACGGAGACTTGATGGAAGGTGTCTCAAGCGAGGCGGCTTCATACGCAGGCTTGCAAAAACTGGACAAGTTGGTTGTTCTTTATGATTCAAATGACATTAACTTGGATGGTGAGACAAAGGATTCCTTTACAGAAAGTGTTCGTGACCGTTACAATGCCTACGGTTGGCACACTGCCTTAGTTGAAGATGGAACAGACTTGGAAGCAATCCATGCTGCTATCGAAACAGCTAAAGCTTCAGGCAAACCATCTTTGATTGAAGTGAAGACTGTTATTGGATACGGTTCTCCAAACAAACAAGGAACCAATGCTGTACACGGTGCTCCTCTTGGAGCAGATGAAACTGCAGCAACTCGTCAAGCCCTTGGTTGGGACTACGAACCATTTGAAATCCCAGAACAAGTATATGCTGATTTCAAAGAACATGTTGCAGACCGTGGCGCATCAGCTTATCAAACTTGGACTAAATTAGTCGCAGATTACAAAGAAGCGCATCCAGAATTGGCTGCAGAAGTCGAAGCTATCATTGACGGTCGTGATCCAGTTGAAGTGACTCCAGCAGACTTCCCAGCTTTAGAAAATGGCTTCTCTCAAGCAACTCGTAATTCAAGCCAAGATGCCTTGAATGTTGTAGCTGCTAAATTGCCAACCTTCCTAGGTGGATCAGCTGACCTAGCTCACTCAAACATGACTTATATCAAGACTGACGGACTTCAAGACGATGCTAATCGCTTGAACCGTAACATTCAGTTTGGTGTTCGTGAATTTGCAATGGGAACTATCTTGAACGGGATGGCTCTTCACGGTGGACTTCGTGTATACGGTGGAACTTTCTTCGTCTTCTCTGACTATGTGAAGGCAGCAGTCCGCTTGTCAGCCTTGCAAGGACTTCCTGTTACTTATGTCTTTACCCACGATTCAATTGCAGTTGGGGAAGATGGCCCAACGCACGAACCCGTTGAGCACTTAGCAGGTCTTCGTGCTATGCCAAATCTAAATGTTTTCCGTCCAGCAGATGCGCGTGAAACGCAAGCAGCTTGGTACCTTGCAGTGACAAGTGAGAAAACACCAACTGCCCTTGTCTTGACCCGTCAAAACTTGACTGTCGAAGAGGGAACAGACTTCGACAAGGTTGCTAAAGGTGCTTATGTTGTCTATGAAACTGCAACAGACTTTGATACAATCTTGATTGCAACAGGTTCAGAGGTCAATCTTGCTGTCTCAGCTGCCAAAGAATTGGCTAGTCAAGGCGCAAAAGTCCGCGTAGTCAGCATGCCATCTACAGATGTCTTTGATAAACAAGATGCAGCTTACAAGGAAGAAATTCTTCCAAATGCAGTTCGCCGACGTGTTGCAGTCGAAATGGGTGCAACTCAAAACTGGTACAAATATGTTGGTCTCGATGGTGCCGTTCTAGGTATTGATACCTTCGGAGCCTCTGCCCCAGCACCAAAAGTATTGGCAGAATATGGCTTTACTGTAGAAAATCTTGTAAAAGTCGTTCAAGACTTGAAATAATCCTAAGAATCAGAGCGCAAGCTCTGGTTTTTTCTTACTAGAAAAGCAAGGTACAATCTTGTAAAAGTAGCTGAAATTTGATATAGTAGTCCTATGTAAAAGACAAAGGAGAAGAAAATGAATCCAAATTATACATTTTTAATCATGCTTGTAGCGATGTTGGGCTTGATGTTCTTTATGCAACGCTCTCAAAAGAAACAAGCACAAAAACGTATGGAAAGCTTAAATAAACTACAAAAAGGCTATGAAGTTATTACAATCGGTGGACTTTACGGAACAGTCGATGAAGTAGATACTGAGAAGAGAACAATTGTTCTTGATGTAGATGGAGTTTACTTGACTTTTGAACTAGCTGCAATCAAGACCGTATTACCACTGAAAGAAACTGCTTCACTCGAAGGTGCAATTGAAAAATAAGACGGGATCACTAACTCCCGTTTTTCTATAAAAGAAAGGAAATGGGATGAAAAAACTAGTCTTTGTCTGTCTGGGGAATATTTGTCGCAGTCCTATGGCCGAGTTTGTTATGAAATCAATGACAGAAAACTACGAAATCCAAAGTCGAGCGACTTCCTCTTGGGAACATGGCAATCCGATTCATAAGGGCACTCAGGGAATTTTTCAACAGTATGAGATTCCTTATGACAAGAGCAAGACATCTCTTCAGATTACTAAAGAAGATTTTGAAGACTTTGATTATATTGTCGGAATGGACGCTTCAAATGTTTCTGACTTACGTCAAATGTGTCCAGTAGATTGTCAAGATAAGATTTACTCATTTGCATCTGAAAGTGTACCAGATCCTTGGTATACAGGGGATTTTGAGGAAACTTATCGGCGTGTTCAAGAGGGTTGTCGAGCTTGGTTAGAACGTTTAGAAAAGGAGAGTGAAGGTGGAAAATCTTAAGAATTTTTACGACAAGTATCGTGTCTATCTGACTCGTCCACGTTTAGAGATTTTGGCAGTGGTTACGATTGTTTTCTGTGCTGTACTCGTCTTTTTTCTAAATATTCCCGGAAAAGGTGTTCTAAAGCTTGATAATGGAACGATTGTTTATGATGGCAGTCTTGTCCGAGGTAAAATGAATGGTCAAGGAACCATTACCTTCCAAAATGGAGACCAATATACAGGTGGTTTCAGCAATGGAGCCTTCAACGGAAAAGGTACCTTTCAATCCAAAGAAGGCTGGACCTACGAAGGTGATTTTGTAAATGGTCAGGCTGAAGGAAAAGGGAAACTAACAACAGAACAAGAAGTCGTTTATGAAGGGACTTTTAAACAAGGCGTTTTTCAACAAAAATAAAGCCTCCTTATCAAAGGAGGTATTGTTAGAATCAAAAAAGTAAGCGATTACAGGAAAATCTATCTCTTTCCAAGTCCCTCTTCCAAATAAGTTTGTGAAATAAAAAATATTTGAAATAAGTTTCACAAACTTTGAAGAAAAAACCTGATAAGAAAAGAAAATGAGAAAAATTTCACAAGGAACTAAAAATTCTTTGTGAAATGTTTATGAAACTGTTTACAAAGTTGAAATAATGCGTTATAATAAACTTGTGAAAAAATTAACAAAGGATTAAATCCTTGAAAGCTATGGAGGAAAATATGGCTGATAAAAAAACTATGACACCAGAGGAAAAGAAACTTGCTGCTGAAAAGCATGTCGATGGTTTGGTGCAAAAAGCTCTCGTTGCCCTTGAAGAAATGCGTAAGTTAGATCAAGAGCAAGTTGACTACATCGTTGCCAAAGCATCAGTAGCAGCTTTGGATGCCCATGGAGAATTGGCTTTACATGCCTTTGAAGAAACAGGACGTGGTGTATTTGAAGATAAAGCGACTAAGAACTTGTTTGCTTGTGAACACGTAGTAAATAATATGCGCCACACTAAGACAGTTGGTGTTATTGAAGAAGACGATGTAACAGGATTGACTCTCATCGCTGAACCGGTTGGTGTTGTCTGTGGTATCACTCCTACAACAAACCCAACATCAACAGCAATCTTTAAATCTTTGATTTCATTGAAGACACGTAACCCAATCGTCTTTGCCTTCCACCCATCAGCACAAGAATCATCTGCTCATGCGGCACGTATCGTCCGCGATGCAGCTATTGCAGCTGGTGCTCCTGAAAACTGTGTGCAATGGATTACTGAACCATCTATGGAAGCAACAAGTGCCCTTATGAACCATGAAGGTGTTGCGACAATCCTTGCAACAGGTGGTAATGCCATGGTTAAGGCGGCTTACTCATGTGGTAAACCAGCTCTTGGGGTAGGTGCCGGAAACGTTCCAGCTTATGTTGAAAAATCAGCAAACATCCGCCAAGCAGCTCACGATATCGTTATGTCTAAATCATTTGATAACGGTATGGTCTGTGCCTCAGAGCAAGCAGTTATCATTGATAAAGAAATTTACGATGAATTTGTAGCAGAGTTCAAATCTTATCACACTTACTTTGTAAACAAAAAAGAAAAAGCTCTTCTTGAAGAATTCTGCTTCGGCGTCAAAGCAAACAGTAAAAACTGTGCTGGTGCAAAATTGAACGCTGACATCGTTGGTAAACCAGCAACTTGGATTGCAGAACAAGCAGGATTTACAGTTCCAGAAGGAACAAACATTCTTGCTGCAGAATGTAAAGAAGTTGGTGAAAACGAGCCATTGACTCGTGAGAAATTGTCACCAGTTATCGCAGTTTTGAAATCTGAAAGCCGTGAAGATGGTATCGCCAAAGCTCGTCAAATGGTTGAATTTAACGGTCTTGGACACTCAGCAGCCATCCATACAGCTGACGAAGAATTGACTAAAGAATTTGGTAAAGCTGTTAAAGCTATTCGTGTTATCTGTAACTCACCTTCTACTTTCGGTGGTATCGGGGACGTTTACAATGCCTTCTTGCCATCATTGACACTCGGATGTGGTTCTTACGGACGCAACTCAGTTGGGGATAACGTTAGTGCCATTAACCTCTTGAATATCAAAAAAGTCGGAAGACGGAGAAATAACATGCAATGGATGAAACTTCCTTCAAAAACATACTTTGAACGTGATTCAATTCAATACCTTCAAAAATGTCGTGACGTTGAACGTGTCATGATCGTTACTGACCATGCCATGGTAGAGCTTGGTTTCCTTGATCGTATCATCGAACAACTTGACCTTCGTCGCAATAAGGTTGTTTACCAAATCTTTGCTGATGTAGAACCAGATCCAGATATCACAACTGTAAACCGTGGTACTGAGATTATGCGCGCCTTCAAACCAGATACAATCATTGCTCTCGGTGGTGGATCTCCAATGGATGCTGCTAAAGTAATGTGGCTCTTCTACGAACAACCAGAAGTGGACTTCCGTGACCTTGTTCAAAAATTCATGGATATCCGTAAACGTGCCTTCAAGTTCCCATTGCTTGGTAAGAAGACTAAATTCATCGCGATCCCAACTACATCTGGTACAGGATCTGAAGTAACACCATTTGCCGTTATCTCTGATAAAGCAAACAACCGTAAATACCCAATCGCTGACTACTCATTGACACCAACTGTGGCAATCGTAGACCCTGCCTTGGTATTGACAGTTCCTGGATTTGTTGCTGCTGATACTGGTATGGACGTATTGACTCACGCGACTGAAGCTTACGTATCACAAATGGCTAGCGACTACACTGACGGACTCGCACTTCAAGCTATCAAACTTGTATTTGAAAACCTTGAAAGCTCAGTTAAGAATGCAGACTTCCACTCACGTGAGAAAATGCACAACGCTTCAACAATCGCTGGTATGGCCTTTGCCAATGCCTTCCTAGGTATTTCTCACTCAATGGCCCATAAGATTGGTGCGCAATTCCACACAATTCACGGTCGTACAAATGCAATCTTGCTTCCATACGTTATCCGCTACAATGGTACACGTCCAGCTAAGACAGCAACATGGCCTAAGTACAACTACTACCGTGCAGATGAAAAATACCAAGATATCGCACGCATGCTTGGACTTCCAGCTTCTACTCCAGAAGAAGGTGTGGAATCTTACGCAAAAGCTGTCTACGAACTTGGTGAGCGCGTAGGTATCCAAATGAACTTCAAAGCACAAGGAATCGATGAAAAAGAATGGAAAGAACATTCTCGTGAATTAGCCTTCCTTGCTTATGAAGACCAATGTTCACCAGCTAACCCACGTCTTCCAATGGTTGACCACATGCAAGAAATCATCGAAGATTCTTACTATGGTTACAAAGAAAGACCAGGACGCCGCAAATAATTGTTTATCAGCCTAGAGACAGGAATTTCCTGTCTCTTTTTTGTGAAATTGGAGTATCGAAAATAAATTTTAGCTTTCTATTTTAGATTTTTATCTCAAAAGAAAAGTGGGAAATGACTATGTAGATAAAGAAAGACAGCAGTGTAGGCTTTGAAAGAAGAAAGAAAAATAAGTAAGGTGGAGACAAAAAACAACGCCCGTACTTGCAATTAAACTTAAATAGTTATATAATAGGTTTGTTGAAAGGTGATTTGTAGTGATTCAAGTTACTCTTTTCACAATAAAAATTTCATGATTTTCATAAGGAGGAAATCACTAATGGTAGTTAAAGTTGGTATTAACGGTTTCGGACGTATCGGTCGTCTTGCTTTCCGTCGTATCCAAAACGTAGAAGGTGTTGAAGTTACTCGTATCAACGACCTTACAGATCCAGTTATGCTTGCACACTTGTTGAAATACGACACAACTCAAGGTCGTTTCGACGGTACTGTTGAAGTTAAAGAAGGTGGATTTGAAGTTAACGGTAAATTCATCAAAGTTTCTGCTGAACGTGATCCAGAACAAATCGACTGGGCTAACGACGGTGTAGAAATCGTTCTTGAAGCTACTGGTTTCTTTGCTAAGAAAGCAGCTGCTGAAAAACACTTGCACGCTGGTGGTGCTAAGAAAGTTGTTATCACTGCTCCTGGTGGAAACGACGTTAAAACAGTTGTATTCAACACTAACCATGACGTTCTTGACGGTACTGAAACAGTTATCTCAGGTGCTTCATGTACTACAAACTGTTTGGCTCCAATGGCTAAAGCTCTTCAAGACAACTTTGGTGTTGTAGAAGGATTGATGACTACTATCCACGCTTACACTGGTGACCAAATGATCCTTGACGGACCACACCGTGGTGGTGACCTTCGCCGTGCTCGCGCTGGTGCTGCAAACATCGTTCCTAACTCAACTGGTGCTGCAAAAGCTATCGGTCTTGTAATCCCAGAATTGAACGGTAAACTTGACGGATCTGCACAACGCGTTCCAACTCCAACTGGATCAGTTACTGAATTGGTAGCAGTTCTTGAAAAGAACGTTACTGTTGATGAAGTGAACGCAGCTATGAAAGCAGCTTCAAACGAATCATACGGTTACACAGAAGATCCAATCGTATCTTCAGATATCGTAGGTATGTCTTACGGTTCATTGTTTGACGCAACTCAAACTAAAGTTCTTGACGTTGACGGTAAACAATTGGTTAAAGTTGTATCATGGTACGACAACGAAATGTCATACACTGCACAACTTGTTCGTACTCTTGAATACTTCGCAAAAATCGCTAAATAATTCTTGAGTCAATAAAAAGCAAGGCCTCTTGGTCTTGCTTTTTAGATATTTAAAAATGGATGACGGAATCATCCATTTTTTTTTAATTCTCTTTCGAAAGTATCTGAAAGTGCATTGAAGCTTAATTTCTCTAATGTAAGCGGATGGGTAAAGGAAAGTCGAAAAGCGTGGAGCATAAGTCGACTTGTTTTTAATTTACTATTATAGAGAGGGTCGCCTAAAATAGGGAAATTATGATGCGAAAGGTGCACACGAATCTGATGGGTTCGCCCTGTCTTTAGCTTGCAACGAACCAAGGAAGTTTTGTTTGGGAATTGCTTTAATCTGCTTACATGTGTTTCAGCATATTGCCCATTTTTTGTATCAACTATCCTTTTTCTGCGGTCATGGCGATCACGCCCAATTTTGTCTTTGAAAACAAGTTCTTTTCTGTTGATATGTCCGTCGATCTGTGCCCAATATTCCCTAGAAATCTCTTTTTTCTCCAGTAAGCGATTGAGAATAGGCAGGATAAAAGGATTTTTGGCAAAGAGAACCAAGCCACTGGTTTCCATGTCTAGACGATGAACGACATAGCAGGTTTGGCCAACATAGGCACTGACATGGTTAAGAAGGGCGATTTCGTTTGGCTGATTACCATGCGTTTTCATCCCCTCGGGTTTGTTTACAATAATCAAGTGTTGGTCTTGATAAACTTCTTGAACGAGGTTTGGGTTGCCCCAAGGAATTTCTTTTTCGGGATAATCTTCCTCGTCAAAAGTCAACTGGCAAACATCTCCAGGCCTTACCATTTCGTTCCAATGAACTTCTCGCTGATTAATCAAAATGTGTTTCTTGATTCTCAAAAAATGACGGATTTTTCTAGGGATGAGGAGTTGCTCCTCTAGTAATTGCTTAACCGTCATTTGAGGTAGAGAGTCTGGTAATGTAAATGTGAATTTCATACAGATATTGTAACAAAAAAAGCCCTATTTGGATAGGAAATAGCTAAATTCTTGTCTTCCTATGATGAAGATGATAAAATAAACGCATGAAATTAGATAAATTATTCGAGAAATTTCTTTCTCTTTTTAAAAAAGAAACAAGTGAATCAGAGGATTCTGATTCTACTAGCTTACGTCGCTCTCGTAGTGATCGAAAAAAATTAGCCCAAGTAGATCCAATTCGAAAATTCTGGCGTCGCTATCATCTAACAAAGATTGTCCTTATACTAGGTTTGAGTGCAGGCTTGCTAGTTGGAACCTATTTGTTTGCGGTAGCCAAGTCAACCAATGTCAATGATTTGCAAAATGCCTTGAAAACTCGAACTCTCATTTTTGACCGTGAAGAAAAAGAGGCTGGTGCCTTGTCTGGTCAAAAAGGAACTTATGTTGAATTGACTGATATCAGTAAAAATTTGCAGAATGCTGTTATTGCGACAGAAGACCGTTCTTTCTATAAAAATGACGGGATTAACTATGGTCGTTTCTTCTTGGCGATTATCACTGCTGGTCGTTCAGGTGGTGGTTCTACTATTACCCAACAGCTGGCTAAAAACGCCTATCTGTCGCAGGATCAAACTGTTGAGAGAAAAGCGAAAGAATTTTTCCTTGCTTTAGAATTAACCAAAAAATATAGTAAGGATCAAATTCTAACCATGTACCTTAACAACGCTTATTTTGGAAATGGTGTGTGGGGTGTAGAAGATGCGAGTAAGAAATACTTTGGAGTTTCTGCGTCAGAAGTGAGTTTGGACCAAGCTGCGACTCTGGCAGGGATGCTCAAAGGACCGGAACTGTATAATCCCTTGAAATCTGTAGAAGATTCTACCAATCGTCGTGATACTGTCTTGCAAAATATGCTTGCAGCGGGTTACATTGATAAAAACCAAGAAACCGAAGCTGCAGAAGTTGATATGACTTCGCAATTGCACGATAGGTATGAAGGAAAAATCTCAGATTACCGTTACCCCTCTTATTTTGATGCGGTGGTTAATGAAGCTGTGTCCAAGTATAATCTAACAGAGGAAGAGATTGTCAATAATGGCTACCGCATTTACACAGAGCTGGACCAAAACTACCAAGCAAATATGCAGGTTGTTTATGAAAACATATCGCTATTTCCGAGGGCAGAGGATGGAACATTTGCACAATCAGGAAGTGTCGCTCTCGAACCGAAAACAGGTGGAGTTCGTGGAGTTGTCGGTCAGGTTGCTGGCAATGATAAAACTGGATTCCGGAATTTCAATTATGCAACTCAATCAAAACGTAGCCCTGGTTCTACAATTAAGCCTTTAGTTGTTTATACGCCTGCAGTTGAAGCTGGCTGGGCTTTGAATAAGCAGTTGGATAACCATACTATGCAGTATGATAGCTATAAGGTTGATAACTATGCAGGAATCAAAACGAGTCGAGAAGTTCCTATGTATCAAGCCTTGGCAGAATCGCTTAATCTGCCTGCTGTTGCCACTGTTAATGATTTGGGCGTTGATAAGGCTTTTGAGGCGGGCGAAAAATTCGGACTTAACATGGAAAAGGTAGATCGTGTTCTTGGTGTAGCCTTGGGAAGCGGTGTTGAAACCAACCCTCTTCAAATGGCTCAAGCATATGCTGCCTTTGCAAATGAAGGTTTAATGCCGGAAGCTCATTTTATTAGTAGAATTGAAAATGCTAGTGGACAAGTTATTGCAAGTCATAAAAATTCACAAAAACGGGTGATTGATAAGTCTGTAGCTGACAAGATGACCAGTATGATGTTGGGAACATTTACAAACGGAACAGGTATTAGTTCATCACCTGCAGACTATGTCATGGCAGGGAAAACTGGAACAACTGAAGCAGTTTTCAATCCGGAGTACACAAGTGACCAGTGGGTAATTGGTTATACTCCGGATGTCGTGATTAGTCACTGGCTTGGCTTTCCGACCACTGATGAAAATCACTATCTAGCTGGCTCTACTTCAAACGGTGCAGCTCATGTCTTTAGAAACATTGCTAATACCATTTTACCTTATACACCAGGAAGTACCTTTACGGTTGAAAATGCTTATAAGCAAAATGGAATTGCACCAGCCAATACAAGAAATCAAGTACGGAGCAATGAAACCAATCAGACGGATGATACCATTTCTGATATTAGAAGTCGTGCACAAAATCTGGTAGATGAGGCTAGCCGTGCCATCTCGGATGCGAAAATTAAGGAAAAGGCTCAAACGATATGGGATTCGGTAGTCAATCTATTTCGTTAAGATGCTTGTCAAAGCCTAGCTTTCTTGTTATAATAGATAAGATGGAGGCGTTATGGCATTAAAAAAAGCAAGCCTAGCTTGTGCGGTTTGTGGTTCTAGAAACTATTCAATCAAGATCAGCGGAAACCCCAAGCCTACACGACTAGAAGTAAATAAATTTTGTAAACATTGTGGTAAGTACACTACACACAGAGAAACGAGATAGGAGAGAGCGATGCGTTTTATTGGAGATATTTTTAGACTTCTTAAAGACACAACATGGCCAACTCGCAAGGAAAGCTGGAGAGATTTTCGTTCTATCATGGAATACACTGCTTTCTTTGTTGTGATTATTTATATTTTTGACAAGTTGATTGTTTCAGGTTTGATTCGATTTATTAACATTTTTTAGAAGATCTGTGGAGTTATTCACGCTAAAAATCTTCTATTATGAAAGGAAGTATCATGGATAGTTTTGATAAAGGATGGTTTGTTTTACAAACCTATTCTGGTTATGAAAATAAGGTAAAAGAAAATCTATTACAACGTGCGCAAACCTACAATATGTTGGATAATATATTACGTGTTGAAATTCCAACACAAACAGTGCAAGTTGAAAAAAATGGAAAGAGAAAAGAAGTAGAAGAAAATCGCTTTCCAGGTTATGTTCTTGTGGAAATGGTGATGACAGATGAAGCTTGGTTTGTTGTTCGAAATACACCAAACGTTACAGGATTCGTCGGATCTCACGGAAATAGATCAAAACCAACTCCATTATTGGAACAAGAAATCCGTGATATCTTGGTTTCTATGGGACAAACTGTACAAGAGTTTGATATCGATGTTGAAGTTGGTCAAACTGTACGTATCATTGATGGTGCTTTTGCAGACTATACTGGTAAGATTACAGAAATTGATAACAATAAAGTGAAGATGATTATCTCTATGTTTGGTAATGACACAGTTGCAGAAGTAAACCTAAACCAAATTGCAGAATTATAACCCTGAGAGAGGCATACCCTCTCTTTTTTGTGCAGTTGAGGAGATAAAGGGGACAGAACGGAGGAAATGGGACAAAAGTGTTTCTGAATCTGTTAGACTGTATCTAGAAAGGGGAACAATATGCTTAAAGAATTGTATAAAGAAGTCCAGGGAATTGTGTATAAGAGTAGAAATGAATATTACCTTCATTTATGGGATCTATCGGATTGGGACCAAGAGGGCATGCTCTGCTTACATGAATTG
>CAJNCB010000008.1:0-34199 GCA_905221155.1 bacterium
ACATCATTCAAGGATAAAGAAGGAAACGAGATTCCAGGAAATCCAAGTGAAGATGGCGAACAACCTAAGAAAGATATCCCAGGATACCGCTTCGTAGAGACTAAGAAACTTCCAAATGGCGATGTAGAACACGTTTATGAGAAAGTTTCAACACCACTTATTCCTCAAACAGAGCCATATAGTCCAACACCAACACCAGTTACAGAAAAAGTATTAACAACTTATGTAGATGAAAATGGTGAATTGATTATTCCAAATGAAAATGGATCACATCCAGGTAAGTCATTAGAAGGTTATGAGTTAGTTCGTACAGAAACAGATGCTAATGGAAATGTTCGTAATGTTTACCGTAAGATTCAATCTCAAAAACCAGTACAACCAGTTGAGCCAGCTACTCCAGCAATGCCTGAACAGCCAGCTAAACCTCAAGTACCGGCTACTCCAGCACAACCAGTACCAGCAACAGCAGTGAAAGAAGCTGAAGCTAAGCGTGAATTGCCAAATACTGGTACAGAAGACCATGCTAACCTTGCAGCACTTGGACTTCTCGGAGTATTGAGTGGATTTGGTCTTGTAGCTCGCAAGAAGAAAGAAGACTAAGCTTTCTGATTGATATGATTTGTTTGTAATAAACATATCTGTTTAAACCTGATGAATCATTTGATTCATCAGGTTTTTTCGGCTCTTTGTCAACTGTATGCGTTTGATTATAGTTCATCAAAAACTAGATTATAATTGTTAGATAATATCATTTTATGTTATAATGAAGAAAAAACAGAGGTGTTCAAATGTCAGAAGCAGGTCATAAGTTTTTAGCAAAACTGGGGAAAAAACGCTTACGTCCAGGTGGAAAACGTGCCACAGATTGGTTAATTGCGGAAGGAGGATTTTCAAAAGAAAAGAGAATTCTAGAGGTTGCGTGTAATAGGGGAACTACAGCAATTGAGTTGGCACAGCGTTTTGGTTGTAAGATAACTGCTGTTGATATGGATGCTCAAGCTTTAGAAGTGGCTAAAAAATCTGCTGAAACGGCAGGTGTTGCTCATTTAATCAGTTTTGAAAGAGCAAATGCAATGAAACTTCCTTATGAAGATGCTAGTTTTGATATTGTTATAAATGAAGCTATGCTGACTATGCAAGCCGATCAAGCTAAGAAAAAATGTGTAATGGAGTATCTAAGGGTTTTAAAACCTGAAGGTCTTCTCTTGACACATGATGTGCTTCTTAAGGAAGCTAAAGAGTCTGTCAGACAGGAACTGTCACAAGCAATTCATGTAAATGTAGGTCCTTTAACTCAAGATGGTTGGGAAGAGGTGATGATAGAATCAGGTTATCGTGATGTGAAAGTATTGACTGGTGAAATGACATTAATGAAATTATCAGGTATGATTTATGACGAAGGTTGGCTAGGAACTTTGAAAATTTGTGTAAATGCTTGTAAAAAGGAGAATAGAAAGCAGTTTTTAACTATGTATAAAATGTTCGCTAAGAATAAAAAGAAATTGGGCTTTATTGCTATGGCTAGTTATAAATCGTCAAATCGTTAGATAATCATTGATGTTAACTTTTCCTTTCTTCTTTCTTAAAAAATATGCTATAATAGAGAGTAAAAAACTTTGAAAGAAAGAAAAAGATGAATTTAAAAGATTACATTGCAACAATTGAAAATTATCCGAAGGAAGGTATTACTTTCCGTGATATCAGTCCTTTGATGGCTGATGGAAATGCTTATAGCTATGCTGTTCGTGAAATCGTTCAGTATGCTACTGACAAGAAAATTGATATGATTGTAGGGCCTGAAGCTCGTGGTTTTATCGTGGGCTGTCCAGTTGCCTTTGAGTTAGGAATTGGTTTTGCGCCTGTTCGTAAGCCAGGTAAATTGCCACGTGAAGTTATTTCTGCTGACTATGAAAAAGAGTACGGTGTTGATACCTTGACTATGCACGCGGATGCCATCAAGCCAGGTCAACGTGTTCTGATCGTAGATGACCTCTTGGCAACAGGTGGAACTGTTAAGGCAACAATTGAAATGATTGAAAAACTTGGTGGTGTTGTAGCAGGTTGTGCCTTCCTTGTTGAATTGGATGAATTGAACGGCCGTGAAAAAATCGGTGACTACGATTACAAGGTTCTTATGCATTATTAATGGAAAACAGTCCTTAGGGCTGTTTTCTCTACATTAGGATATAAAAATAGACTATAGCTAGTTAGAGAAAAACTATAATTGAAAACTATATCTTCTTGCAGTATAATAAAAGGACTAAGTGTTTGAGATTTGGCTTCAAACATATGCAATTATTCCTGAAAGAGTACAGTTAGGAGAGGGTTATGCCGATTCGAATTGATAAAAAATTGCCAGCTGTTGAGATTTTACGGACAGAGAATATCTTTGTCATGGATGATCAACGTGCGGCCCACCAAGATATTCGTCCCTTGAAGATTTTAATTTTAAATCTCATGCCACAGAAAATGGTCACAGAGACCCAGTTGTTGCGCCATTTGGCCAATACACCTCTACAACTAGATATTGATTTTCTCTATATGGAAAGCCACCGTTCTAAAACAACTCGTTCAGAGCACATGGAGACCTTTTATAAAACTTTTCCTGAAGTCAAGGATGAGTATTTTGATGGGATGATTATCACGGGTGCTCCAGTTGAACATTTACCATTTGAGGAAGTGGACTATTGGGAGGAATTTAGCCAGGTAATTGAGTGGTCTAAGACTCATGTCTATTCGACCCTTCATATCTGTTGGGGTGCTCAGGCTGGACTCTATTTGCGATATGGGGTGGAAAAATACCAGATGGATAGTAAATTATCAGGGATTTATCCTCAGGATACTTTAAAAGAAGGACATCTTCTCTTTAGAGGCTTTGACGATAGCTATGTATCCCCTCATTCACGTCACACGGAGATTTCTAAGGAAGAGGTCTTAAACAAAACCAATCTCGAGATTTTATCAGAGGGTTCTCAGGTTGGGGTTTCGATTTTGGCTAGTCGTGATTTACGAGAAATTTATAGTTTTGGGCATTTGGAATATGACCGTGATACCTTGGCAAAAGAGTATTTTAGGGACCGTGATGCAGGTTTAGACCCACATATTCCAGAAAATTACTTTAAGGATGATGATGTCAATCAGACACCTTGTCTTTGTTGGTCTTCATCAGCAGCCCTCTTTTTCAGTAACTGGGTGAATTATGCGGTCTATCAGGAGACGCCTTTTGACTGGAGAAAAATAGAAGATGATGCATCTGCATTTGGGTATTTATAAGAGGAATTATGACATATTTAGACGCTTTTAAATCAGGGAACTTGGTTTTACCAAGTGCCCTGCTCTTGCATTTTAAGGAACTCTTTCCTTCCAGCGACGATTTTTTGGTCTGGCAATTTTTCTATTTGCAAAATACGACAGGTTTGGATGAAATGTCGCCAAGCCAGATTGCTGAAAGGATTGGCAAGGAAATTTCGGATGTCAATCAGGCTATTTCAAATCTGACGGAGAGGGGACTACTTCAGTATCGAACGATCGAATTGAATGGTGAAATCGAATTGTTTTTTGATACTAGTTTGGCATTGGAACGTTTGGATGACCTGCTTGGAGCAGTTCATTCAAGTTCAGATCAGCTGACACCTCAAAACCAGCTCAAAGATTTGGTGGAAACCTTCCAGCAGGAGTTGGGACGCTTGTTAACCCCTTTTGAGATTGAGGATTTGACCAAGACACTAAAGGAAGATGGGACCAGTGCTGACTTGATTAAGGAAGCTCTTCGTGAAGCTGTTTTGAATGGGAAATCAAACTGGAAGTACATTCAGGCCATTTTGAGAAATTGGCGCCATGAAGGCATTAAAAGTGTGGCTCAAATAGAGGCCAAGCGGGCAGAGAGAGAAGCAAGCAATCCTCAGTTGACACAGGTATCGGCAGATTTTAGAAATGCCATGGATCTTTGGAAGGATTAATCGTTGGAAGCAGGGTTGAAATCCGAGTAAGATTTGCAAGCTGTGTCTAATTGTGATAAAATAAATAGAAAATAAATTGAAAAAAGAGGTATGTGAAATGTCACGTAAACCATTTATCGCTGGTAACTGGAAAATGAACAAAAATCCAGAAGAAGCTAAAGCATTCGTTGAAGCAGTTGCATCAAAACTTCCTTCATCAGATCTTGTTGAAGCAGGTATCGCAGCTCCTGCAGTTGATTTGACAACTGTTCTTGCTGCTGCAAAAGGTTCAAACCTTAAAGTTGCTGCTCAAAACTGCTACTTTGAAAATGCAGGTGCTTTCACTGGTGAAACTAGCCCACAAGTTATGAAAGAAATCGGTACTGATTACGTTGTTATCGGTCACTCAGAACGCCGTGACTACTTCCATGAAACTGACGAAGATATCAACAAAAAAGCAAAAGCAATCTTTGCGAACGGTATGCTTCCAATCATCTGTTGTGGTGAGTCACTTGAAACTTACGAAGCTGGTAAAGCTGCTGAATTCGTAGGTGCTCAAGTATCTGCTGCATTGGCTGGATTGACTGCTGAACAAGTTGCTGCTTCAGTTATCGCTTATGAGCCAATCTGGGCTATCGGTACTGGTAAATCAGCTTCACAAGATGATGCACAAAAAATGTGTAAAGTTGTTCGTGACGTTGTAGCTGCTGACTTCGGTCAAGAAGTTGCAGACAAAGTTCGTGTTCAATACGGTGGTTCTGTTAAACCTGAAAACGTTGCTTCATATATGGCTTGCCCAGACGTTGACGGTGCCCTTGTAGGTGGTGCGTCACTTGAAGCAGAAAGCTTCTTGGCTTTGCTTGACTTTGTAAAATAATCAGTAGCAAAAGCTAGGTGGAACAGCATTCATATGTCTGTTCCATTTTTTATAGGAGAGGAAAGATTGAAAACAAAGATTGGGAAAATTGGATTAGCAAGTGCCTTCTTGCTTGGATTGGTTGTCAATCAAGTGGCTGCCAATGAAACTGAAGTGAAAGCATCTTCGGAAGAAAGCAGTGTTCAAGCTTCTTCTAGTAAGATAGAAGAAAAGAAATCAGAAACGACTACAAGTCAAAAAGAAGAAGAAAAAAAGGTTGAGACTTCTTCTAGTCAGCGTCCAGAGAAAAAGGAAGAAGTCAAAGAGACGCGAGCTAGTAGTCAGAAAGAAGAAAGTAAGCCAAATTCAACATCAGCACACTGGGAAGGTGACTTCTATGTAAAAGCAGATGGTTCAAAAGCTAAGAGCGAGTGGATTTTCGATACTACCTATAATAGCTGGTTCTATATAAAAGCAGATGGTCGTTATGCCCAAAAAGAATGGCATGGGAACTATTACCTCAAAGCGGGTGGTTACATGGCTAAAAATGAATGGGTTTACGATAGCAATTATAAGAGCTGGTTCTACCTCAAGGCAGATGGTTCTTATGCAGAACAAGAATGGCAGAAAATTAATGGCAAATGGTACTATTTCAAGAAATGGGGCTATATGGCTAAAAGTCAGTGGCAAGGAAATTATTTCTTGAATGGTCAAGGTGCCATGATGCAAAACGAATGGCTTTACGATCCAGCTTATTCTTCTTATTTCTATCTTAAGGCAGATGGTTCTTACGCTAATGAACAGTGGCAAAAGATTGATGGCAAGTGGTATTATTTCAAGAAGTGGGGTTACATGGCTCAAGACGAGTGGCATGGAAACTACTATCTTACTGAAAGTGGTGCTATGGCAACAGGTGAGCTAATCATGGACGATACTCGTTATACTTTTGCCGATTCAGGGGAACTGAAAGAAAAGAAAGCCTTGAATGTTGGTTGGGTTTATCGAAACGGACACCGTTATTTCTTTAACCATCGTGAAGAACAGGTCGGAACTGACCGTGCTAAGAAGGTTATTGATGTCAGTGAGCATAATGGCCGCATTAGTGATTGGAAAAAGGTTATTCAGGAAAATGGGGTTGATGGCGTTATTGTTCGTTTGGGATATAGCGGTGTAGAAGATAAGGAATTGGCTTATAATATTCAAGAATTTAATCGACTAGGCATTCCTTATGGTGTCTATCTGTATACCTATGCAGAAAATGAAACAGATGCTGAGAATGATGCCAAACAGACTATTGAACTTTTGAAGAAATACAAGATGAACTTATCTTATCCAATTTACTATGATGTTGAAAACTGGGAATATGAAAATAAATCTAAGAAAGCTCCGGCTGATACTGACACTTGGGTTAAAATCATCAATAAGTATATGGAAACCATGAAAAAAGCAGGTTATCAAAATGTGAAAGTTTATAGCTATCGTCAACTTTTGCAAACTCGTTTGAATCATCCAAATATTTTACAACATGTAAACTGGGTTGCAGCCTATACGGATGCGCTTGATTGGAATAATCCTCATTATTCAGGAGAAAAAGGATGGCAATATACTTCATCTGACATTCTTAAAGGGATTCGAGGACGTGTGGATGTCAGCGTCTGGTATTAATCTGTAAAACTGAGAAGAGAGCCTACAAATTGTATGCTCTTTTCTTTATTTCATCGCTGTTAAGAGAGTTTGAAAGTGACTGGGTTTTATTCTAAAAAATCTTAAATTATCAGTCTATTGCAACTTTTCTCATGTGAGTCATTTGGCTTGCTATTGGTTTTCCATAGTAGTATACTAAGGGAGTAACCAGTAAGAAGTGGTTACAAATAATAATGAATGAGGTAAAATAAAATGGTAGAATTGAAAAAAGAAGCAGTAAAAGACGTAACATCATTGACAAAAGCAGCGCCAGTAGCATTGGCAAAAACAAAGGAAGTATTGAACCAAGCTGTTGCTGATTTGTATGTAGCTCACGTTGCTTTGCACCAAGTGCACTGGTACATGCGTGGTCGTGGTTTCCTTGTATGGCATCCAAAAATGGATGAGTATATGGAAGCTCTTGACGGTCAATTGGATGAAATCAGCGAACGCTTGATCACACTCGGTGGAAGCCCATTCTCTACTTTGACAGAATTCCTTCAAAACAGTGAAATCGAGGAAGAAGCTGGTGAATACCGTAATGTTGAAGAAAGCTTGGAACGTGTGCTTGCTATCTACCGTTACTTGTCAGAACTCTTCCAAAAAGGTTTGGATGTCACTGATGAAGAAGGTGACGATGTGACAAACGGTATCTTCTCAGACGCTAAAACTGAAACTGATAAAACAATCTGGATGCTTGCCGCAGAACTTGGACAAGCACCTGGTTTGTAAGAAACAATAGCAACATATATAAATCTGTAAGAAATTTCTTACAGATTTTTTCTATCTTGTAAGCTATTCCAAACCAGTCTTTTTTTGAGTTTTTTGATAAAATAGTACTATCAGTGAAAAGGATGGAAGCATGACTAAGAAAATCGTAGCTATTTGGGCCCAGGATGAAGAGGGTGTGATTGGTAAGGACAATCGTCTGCCTTGGCATTTGCCAGCAGAACTGCAACACTTCAAAGAAACAACTCTGAATCATGCTATCTTGATGGGGCGCGTGACCTTTGATGGGATGGGGCGTCGCTTGCTTCCAAAACGGGAGACCTTGATTTTGACTCGTAACCCAGAAGAAAAGATAGATGGGGTTGCTACTTTTCACGATATCCAGTCTGTCCTAGACTGGTATCAGGGTCAAGACAAGAATCTCTACATTATCGGTGGGAAGCAAATTTTTCAGTCTTTTGAACCCTATTTGGATGAAGTAATTGTCACTCAAATCAATGCTCGGGTGGAGGGAGATACCTATTTCCCTGAAGATTTTGACTTGTCCCTTTTTGAGACGGTTTCAAGCAAATCTTATACCAAAGATGAGAAAAATCCTTATGATTTTACCATCCAATACCGCAAGAGAAAGGAAGTCTAATGGAACGTAGTATATTTGGTTTTTTCACAGCCATGCTGTGTTTGGTCTGCTTGCTTGCAGGAGCACAGGCTTTTCGTAAAAAGCGCTATGGACTTTCTGTCCTGCTCTGGTTAAATGCCTTTACTAATTTGGTCAATAGTATCCATGCTTTTTACATGACCTTATTTTAGATAGAATGACAGTATAGAATAGAACGGAAGGAAATCATGCCTACAAATAGGAATAATGATATGATGGTTTATTGCTCATTTTGTGGCAAAAGCCAAGAAGAAGTACAAAAAATAATAGCTGGGAACAACGCCTTTATCTGTAATGAATGTGTGGAGTTAGCCCAGGAAATCATTCGTGAGGAGTTGGCGGAAGAAGTCTTGGCAGACTTGTCTGAGGTACCAAAACCAATCGAACTCCTCCATATCTTGAACCACTACGTAATCGGTCAAGACCGTGCCAAGCGTGCCTTGGCAGTGGCGGTTTACAATCACTACAAACGTATCAATTTCCACGATACGCGTGAAGAGTCAGAAGATGTGGATTTGCAGAAGTCAAACATCTTGATGATTGGACCAACCGGTTCAGGGAAAACATTCCTTGCCCAGACCTTGGCTAAGAGCTTGAATGTTCCTTTTGCGATTGCGGATGCGACAGCTCTTACTGAGGCTGGTTATGTAGGTGAGGATGTGGAAAATATCCTTCTCAAACTCCTACAGGCTGCTGACTTTAATATCGAGCGTGCAGAGCGTGGGATTATCTACGTGGATGAAATTGACAAAATTGCTAAGAAGAGCGAGAACGTGTCTATCACACGTGATGTTTCTGGTGAAGGGGTACAACAAGCCCTTCTCAAGATTATCGAGGGAACTGTTGCTAGCGTACCGCCTCAAGGTGGACGTAAGCATCCACAACAAGAGATGATTCAAGTGGATACTAAAAACATCCTCTTCATCGTGGGTGGTGCCTTTGATGGCATTGAAGAAATCGTCAAACAACGTCTTGGAGAAAAAGTCATTGGCTTTGGTCAAAATAACAAGGCGATTGACGAAAACAGCTCTTACATGCAAGAAATCATCGCAGAAGATATTCAAAAATTTGGTATTATCCCTGAGCTGATTGGACGTTTGCCTGTCTTTGCGGCTCTTGAGCAATTGACTGTCGATGACTTGGTTCGCATCTTGAAAGAACCAAGAAATGCCTTGGTCAAACAATACCAAACCTTGTTATCTTATGATGATGTCGAGTTGGAATTTGACGACGAAGCCCTTCAAGAAATTGCTAATAAAGCCATCGAACGCAAGACAGGTGCGCGTGGTCTTCGCTCCATCATTGAAGAAACCATGCTAGATGTCATGTTTGAAGTACCGAGTCAGGAAAATGTGAAATTGGTCCGCGTCACTAAAGAAGCTGTCGATGGAACGGATAAACCAATCCTAGAAACAGCCTAGAGGTGACTATGGAACTTAATACACATAATGCTGAAATCTTGCTCAGTGCGGCGAATAAATCCCACTACCCACAGGATGAACTGCCAGAGATTGCCCTAGCAGGGCGTTCAAATGTTGGCAAGTCTAGCTTTATCAACACCATGCTGAATCGTAAGAATCTAGCCCGAACATCAGGTAAACCTGGTAAAACCCAGCTTCTCAACTTCTTTAACATTGACGACAAGATGCGTTTTGTGGATGTGCCTGGTTATGGTTATGCCCGTGTTTCCAAAAAGGAACGTGAAAAGTGGGGGCGCATGATTGAGGAGTATCTGACAACTCGAGAAAATCTCCGTGCGGTAGTCAGTCTAGTTGACCTTCGTCATGACCCGTCAGCAGATGATGTGCAGATGTACGAATTTCTCAAGTATTATGAGATTCCGGTTATTATCGTTGCGACCAAGGCAGACAAGATTCCACGTGGTAAATGGAACAAGCATGAATCAGCAATCAAAAAGAAATTAAACTTTGACCCAAGTGACGACTTCATCCTCTTTTCATCTGTCAGCAAGGCAGGGATGGACGAGGCTTGGGATGCAATCTTAGAAAAATTGTGAGGAAAAGAAAATGGCAAAAACAATTCATACAGACAAAGCTCCAAAGGCTATCGGACCATATGTTCAAGGAAAAATCGTTGGCAACCTTTTGTTTGCTAGTGGTCAAGTTCCTCTCTCTCCTGAAACTGGGGAAATCGTTGGAGAAACGATTCAAGAACAGACAGAGCAAGTCTTAAAAAATATCGGTGCTATTTTGGCAGAAGCAGGAACAGACTTTGACCATGTTGTCAAAACAACTTGCTTCTTGAGCGATATGAACGACTTTGTTCCTTTTAATGAGGTTTACCAAACGGCCTTTAAAGAGGAATTTCCAGCTCGTTCAGCTGTGGAGGTAGCTCGTCTTCCTCGTGATGTAAAAGTCGAAATCGAAGTTATCGCAGAGATTGGATAAGCTAGTTGAAGTTTGGTTCTGCCAAACTTCTTTTGATATAAGGAGAAAAAGATGACAAAGAAACAACTTCACTTGGTGATTGTGACAGGGATGAGTGGTGCTGGGAAAACCGTAGCTATTCAGTCCTTTGAGGATTTGGGTTATTTTACTATTGATAATATGCCGCCAGCTCTCTTACCTAAGTTTTTGCAGTTGGTGGAAACAAAGGAAGACGACCATAAGTTGGCCTTGGTAGTAGATATGCGTAGCCGTTCTTTCTTCTCAGAGATTCAAACTGTTTTGGATGAGTTGGAAAATAAGGAAGAACTGGACTTTAAAATTCTCTTTTTGGATGCGGCTGACAAGGAATTGGTTGCTCGTTACAAGGAAACCAGACGAAGCCACCCTCTAGCTGCAGATGGACGGATTTTAGACGGAATCAAGCTGGAGCGTGAGCTCTTGGCACCTTTGAAAAATATGAGCCAAAATGTGGTGGATACGACTGAACTTACTCCACGTGAGCTACGTAAAACCCTTGCAGAGCAGTTTTCAGATCAAGAACAAGCCCAGTCTTTCCGTATTGAGGTCATGTCTTTTGGCTTTAAATATGGAATCCCGATTGATGCAGACTTGGTCTTTGATGTCCGATTCTTGCCAAATCCATACTACCTTCCAGAACTGCGAAACCAAACGGGTGTAGATGAACCAGTTTATGACTATGTCATGAATCATCCTGAGTCAGAAGATTTTTATCAGCATTTGTTGGCCTTGATTGAGCCAATTTTGCCAAGTTACCAAAAGGAAGGGAAGTCCGTTTTGACCATTGCCATGGGATGTACGGGTGGGCAACACCGTAGTGTGGCCTTTGCCAAACGCTTGGCACAGGACTTATCCAAGACTTGGCCTGTCAATGAAGGGCATCGCGACAAAGACCGAAGAAAGGAAACGGTAAACCGTTCATGAGAAAACCAAAGATAACGGTGATTGGTGGAGGGACTGGGATCCCGGTCATTCTTAAAAGTCTGCGGGAAAAAGATGTGGAAATCGCTGCTATCGTAACGGTGGCAGATGATGGTGGTTCATCAGGTGAACTCCGAAAAAATATGCAACAATTGACACCGCCAGGTGATCTCCGTAATGTTCTCGTGGCCATGTCGGATATGCCTAAGTTTTATGAGAAGGTCTTTCAGTACCGCTTTTCTGAAGATGCGGGAGCCTTTGCTGGCCATCCATTGGGCAATCTCATTATAGCTGGCCTGTCAGAAATGCAGGGTTCGACCTACAATGCCATGCAGTTACTGAGCAAATTTTTCCATACAACTGGAAAGATTTATCCTTCCAGTGACCATCCTTTGACTTTGCATGCAGTCTTTCAGGATGGGACAGAAGTGGCTGGAGAGAGCCATATTGCAGACCATCAAGGCATGATTGACCATGTTTATGTGACCAATACCCTCAACGAGGATACGCCTCTGGCTAGCCGTCGAGTAGTGCAGACCATTCTTGAAAGTGACATGATTGTCCTCGGACCTGGTTCCCTCTTTACCTCGATTTTGCCCAATATCGTGATTAAGGAAATCGGGCAGGCACTTTTGGAAACCAAGGCAGAAATCGCCTATGTCTGCAATATTATGACCCAACGTGGGGAGACGGAACACTTTACAGATAGTGACCACGTGGAAGTCTTGCATCGTCATCTTGGCAGACCTTTTATCGACACTGTCTTGGTGAATATCGAAAAAGTGCCTCAGGAATACATGAATTCCAACCGTTTTGATGAATATTTGGTGCAGGTGGAACATGACTTTGCTGGCCTTTGTAAACAAGTTCCGCGTGTGATTTCATCCAACTTCCTGCGTCTGGAAAATGGAGGTGCCTTCCACGATGGGGATTTGATTGTGGACGAATTGATGCGCATTATAAAGGTGAGAAAATGAGTTTCACAGTAGCAGTTAAAGAAGAAATCCTAGGTCAGCACCATCTGAGCCGGCATGAATTATCTGCCATTATCAAAATGTCTGGCAGTATCGGTCTCTCGACTTCGGGCTTGACATTGTCCGTCGTGACAGAAAACGCCAAGCTAGCCCGTCACCTCTATGAGTCCTTTCTCCATTTCTACGAAATCAAATCAGAAATTCGTCACCACCAAAGAAGTAATCTTCGTAAGAATCGGGTCTATACCGTTTTTACAGATGAAAAGGTGCAGGACTTGTTGAGTGATTTGCACTTGGCAGACTCCTTTTTTGGCCTGAAAACAGGTATTGATGAGGAGATTTTATCAGATGAGGAAGCAGGTCGTGCCTATCTTTGTGGTGCTTTCTTGGCAAATGGAAGCATTCGTGACCCTGAGTCAGGCAAGTATCAGTTGGAAATCAGTTCTGTTTATCTGGACCACGCTCAAGGGATTGCTTCTCTTCTCCAGCAGTTTTTGCTGGATGCCAAGGTGCTTGAGCGCAAGAAGGGGGCTGTAACCTACCTCCAGCGTGCCGAAGACATTATGGACTTTTTGATAGTAATCGGAGCCATGCAGGCGCGTGATGATTTTGAGCGAGTTAAGATTTTGCGAGAAACCCGTAATGATCTCAATCGAGCCAACAATGCCGAGACAGCTAATATCGCTCGGACAGTCTCTGCCAGCATGAAGACTATCAACAATATCAGCAAAATCAAAGATATCATGGGTTTAGAAAACCTGCCAGTGGATTTGCAGGAAGTAGCGCAATTGCGGATTCAGCACCCAGACTACTCTATCCAGCAGTTAGCAGATAGTCTCAGCACCCCTCTGACCAAAAGTGGCGTTAACCACAGACTCAGAAAAATCAATAAGATAGCCGATGAACTATAAAACCACGAATCCTATGTGACTCGTGGTTCTTCTCTTATAAACTGGTAGAGTGTTTTGGTTGCACTTTTTGCTCAGGATCGATGTAGTTGATAGCATTATTGACGGCAGTTGGTGCTTCACCAAGACCTGTCGCAATCAGGTCAATCTTACCTTCATAGTAGCAACAGTCACCGATAGCGTAAATTCCAGCTTGGCTAGATTCCTGTTTGCTGTTGACGATAATCTTGTGGCGGTTGAGGTCCAGACCCCAGTTTTTAAGGTTACCGACAGAAGATTTGAAACCATAGTTAACAAAGAGGTGGTCTAAGTCAATCGTTTCTGCTTCATCAGATTTGACTTTTGTGATTTCAAGTTTATCGAGCGTTTTTCCATCTCCAAGGAGTTGGCTAGGAACGAATGGTGTCTTGATGGTCACTGATGATTCCTGTAAGGCTTGGACACTGTGTTCCAAGGCGCGGAAATTATCTCTGCGGTGGACAAGGGTAGTTGACGCAATTTTTTCAAAAGCCAAAGCCCAATCCACAGCCGAGTCCCCACCACCCAGAATCGTCACTTTCTTACCAGCGTATTGCTGGATGTTGGAAACGTGGTAGTGGATATTTTCATAGTCCTCAACGCCTTCTAGTTCTAGAGGACGTGGTTTGAAGGCGCCACCACCCATAGCAATGATAACTGTTTTGGACAGGTGACTTCCTTTAGAAGTTGTGATGACAAATCCTTCTTCTTGTTTTTCAATTTCGAGAACCGTTTCATTGAGATGAATAGGGGTATCAAAGCCGTTTAGCTGTTCAATCAAGCGGTTAGTCAACTCTTCTCCAGTTAGGTTTGGGAAACCTGGGACGTCTAAAATTTCCTTTTCAGGATAGAGAATAGCAGGTTGTCCACCTAGTTGTGGAAGAGAGTCGATGATTTGGACCTTGGCTTGGCGTAGGTGGGCATAGAAGGCAGCAAAAAGACCGACAGGACCACCACCTACAATAGTAATATCATAGATTTGAGACATGGTTTCTCCTTTGTTTTTTCTAGTCAGTTTATTTTATCATATTTTTCCTTAATTTAAAATGAAGTAGGATAGGGAAAAAAATGCCAGAAAAATGGTATAATAGAAAGGAACGTGTTTGGACAGAGAGGAGACAGCAGATGAACTTTCAACAATTATCCAACCTGCAATATTGGACTAGCTTGTTTTCTAGTCCTTGGAGTATTGCCATCAATGTGTTTGATATTTTGATTGTGGCCTATATTTTATATCGTTTTACAAAAGCGATAGCTGGCACCAAGATTATGATTTTGGTGCGTGGGGTCGTGATCTTTGTATTAGCCCAGGTCGTGGCCAATATCCTTGGTTTGACAACGATTTCTTGGTTGATTAATCAGATTATCACCTATGGGGTGATTGCTGCGGTTGTTATCTTCTCTCCAGAGATTCGGACTGGTTTGGAACGCTTGGGAAGGGCGACAGATTTCTTTTCTACTGCTCAAATTAGTGCAGAGGAGCAAATGATTCGTGCCTTTGTCAAGTCGGTTGAATATATGAGTCCTCGTAAGATTGGTGCTCTGGTTGCCATCCAACGAGTTCGGACCTTACAAGAATACATCGCGACAGGAATTCCCTTGGATGCCAAAATTTCGGCAGAACTCCTTATTAATATCTTTATCCCCAACACTCCTCTACATGACGGTGCTGTGATTATCAGAGAAAATCGGATTGCGGTAACTTCTGCCTATCTGCCCTTGACAGAAAGTACAGGGATTTCCAAGGAGTTTGGGACCAGACACCGGGCGGCTATCGGTTTGTCAGAAGTATCCGATGCCTTGACCTTCATCGTCTCAGAGGAAACAGGTGGCATTTCTATTACCTATAACGGTGTTTTCAAGCACGACTTGACGATTGAAGAATTTGAAGCAGAGCTACGAGCAATTCTTTTGCCAGCTGTTGAGGAAAAAGCCAGTTTCAAGGACCGTTTGCTAGGAGGTTGGAAATATGAGAAAAAATAGTCTATATATCATTTCATCTCTCTTTTTTGCTTGTGTCTTATTTATCTATGCGACGTCAACCAACTTTCAAAATAGTAATACCGCAAGGCAGGTTAAATCAGAAACTTACACCAATACGATAACGAACGTTCCTATCGTTATTCACTATGATGATGACCAGTATTTCATTAGCGGATTTGCATCAGAAGTTTCAGTGGTATTAACCGGAGCCAATCGTGTGACCTTGGCCAGCGAAATGCAGGAGAGCACTCGTAAGTTTAAGGTAACTGCTGATTTGACGGATGCCAGTGTTGGAACGATTGAAGTTCCCTTGAATATTGAAAATCTTCCAAGTGGATTGACCGCTGTGGCAACGCCTCAAAAGATTACAGTGAAAGTTGGGAAGAAGGTTAAGCGAGATGGGATGATTGTTGTGCCACAAGTTGACCAAAGCCAGATTGATCCCAAGCTACAAATTGATAGTGTAACCGTGTCAAACGAACGAGTTTCTGTCACAACTGACCAAGAAACATTAGCTAAAATCGATCGTATTATTGCGCTTTTACCAACAAGCGAACGCATAACAGGTAATTACAGTGGTTCAGTACCTTTGCAGGCAATCGATCGCAATGGTGTTGTCTTACCGGCAGTTATTACTCCGTTCGACACAACAATGAAGGTGACTACAAAACCAGTAGCACCAAGTTCAAGCACATCAAATTCAACTACAAGCAGTTCGTCGGAGACATCTTCGTCAACGAAAGCAACTAGTTCAAAAACAAATTAAAAATAGGAAAAGGATTTTATAAAAATGGGTAAATATTTTGGGACTGATGGAGTCCGTGGAGAAGCTAACGTAGAACTAACGCCAGAATTGGCCTTTAAACTAGGACGTTTTGGAGGTTATGTTCTTAGCCAACATGAAACGGAAGCACCGAAAGTCTTTGTAGGACGTGACACACGTATTTCAGGAGAAATGCTAGAATCTGCCTTGGTGGCAGGTCTCCTCTCTGTAGGGATTCACGTCTACAAACTTGGTGTCCTTGCAACTCCAGCAGTAGCTTACTTGGTTAAAACCGAAGGAGCAAGCGCAGGTGTCATGATTTCTGCTAGCCACAACCCAGCCCTTGATAATGGGATTAAGTTTTTTGGCGGTGATGGCTTCAAACTAGATGATGAAAAAGAAGCAGAAATTGAAGCCTTGCTAGACGCTGCGGAAGATACTCTTCCTCGTCCAAGTGCAGAAGGTTTGGGAACCTTGGTAGATTATCCAGAAGGCTTGCGTAAGTATGAAGGCTACCTTGTTTCAACTGGAACTCCTCTTGATGGAATGAAGGTTGCTTTGGATACAGCTAATGGTGCCGCTTCTACAAGTGCCCGTCAAATCTTTGCAGACCTTGGAGCTCAATTGACTATTATAGGGGAAACACCAGATGGTCTTAACATCAACCTTAATGTTGGTTCAACCCACCCAGAAGCCCTTCAAGAAATTGTCAAAGAAAGCGACTCAGCTATTGGTTTGGCCTTTGACGGAGACAGTGACCGCTTGATTGCTGTTGATGAAAATGGTGAGATCGTTGATGGTGACAAAATCATGTACATCATCGGAAAATACCTTTCTGAAAAAGGACAATTGGCTCAAAATACAATCGTGACAACTGTTATGTCCAACCTTGGTTTCCACAAGGCCTTGGACCGTGAAGGCATTAACAAGGCAGTCACTGCAGTTGGCGATCGTTACGTTGTTGAAGAAATGCGAAAATCAGGCTACAACCTTGGCGGTGAACAGTCTGGTCACGTTATCTTGATGGACTACAATACAACAGGTGATGGTCAATTATCCGCTGTTCAATTGACCAAAATCATGAAGGAAACTGGTAAGAGCTTGTCAGAGTTGGCAGCAGAAGTAACCATCTATCCACAAAAATTAGTCAATATCCGAGTGGAAAATGCCATGAAGGAAAAGGCTATGGAAGTGCCAGCAATCAAGTCTATCATCGAGAAGATGGAAGAAGAAATGGCAGGGAATGGCCGTATCCTAGTACGCCCAAGTGGAACAGAACCCCTCTTGCGTGTCATGGCAGAAGCGCCTACAACAGAAGAAGTGGACTACTATGTTGATACCATCGCAGACGTAGTTCGAGCTGAAATCGGGATTGGCTAAATCCGAGAAAACTAGATGAAAATAGAAAATTATGGTACAATAGCTTATAATATTGTAGCCGAGGGAGAAAGACATGAATCTTAAACGTGAACAAGAATTTGTTAGTCAGTATCATTTTGATGCGCGTAATTTTGAATGGGAAAATGAAAATGGAGCTCCTGAAACTAAGGTGGATGTGAACTTCCAATTAATTCAACATGACCAAGAAAATCAAGTGACTTCCTTGATTGTTGTCTTGAGTTTTATGATTGTATTTGATAAATTTGTCATCAGTGGAACCATTTCACAGGTGAACCATATCGATGGTCGTATTGTTAACGAACCAAGTGAATTGAACCAAGAAGAAGTAGAAACCTTGGCTCGTCCATGTTTGAACATGCTCAACCGTTTGACTTACGAAGTAACTGAAATTGCATTAGACTTACCAGGAATCAATTTGGAGTTCTAATATGAAATTAGCTGTTATTACAGATTCCTCTGCCTATCTCAGTGCAGAAACCTTGCAAAGAGAAGATTTGTACGTCTTGGATATTCCTGTCAATATTGATGGTGAGGAGTATGTCGAGGGCATCAATCTGACTGCTGAGGAATTTTACCAAAAAATGGCTCAGGCTTCTGAATTGCCTAAGACCAGTCAACCAAGTATTGCCAAGTTAGATGAGATTCTAACTTCGCTCAAAGAACAAGGCTATACCCATGCTTTGGGGCTTTTCCTATCTTCTGGAATTTCAGGTTTTTACCAAAATATCCAGTACATGGTCGATGATTATGAGGGCTTAACCATTGCCTTCCCAGACACTTTGATTACAAGTGCTCCTCTGGGTATCATGGTTGAAAGTGTCTTTAACTGGCGAGACCAGGGTGATGACTTTGCCATTATTCAGGATAAGCTAGCTATTCAGATTAGTCACACCTCTGCTTTCATCATGGTTGATGACTTGGATCACTTGGTTAAAGGTGGACGCCTTTCAAATGGGGCGGCTATTTTGGGCAATCTCCTAAGCATTAAGCCAATCCTTTATTTCAACGACCAAGGTGTGATTGAAGTATACGAAAAAGTTCGTACTGAAAAGAAAGCAACCAAGCGCTTAATTGAGATTATCAAGGAAGCCACAGCTTCAGGCCAATACCGTATTATTGTCATTCACGGAAATGCTCCTGAAAAGGCTGAAGAATTACGTCAGCACTTACTTGAATCTGGAGTAGGTACGGATGTTTCACTTGCTACATTTGGTAGTGTCATTGGAACACACCTAGGAGCAGGAAGCATTGCTCTAGGTTATATTCCAGTGATTTAGTTGGCGCTTTTAAGCTAGTTAAGAAATCTTGTATCTTAGAAATTGAACACGGACTACCTGCCTCTTGAAAAAAGATGACTGTTTTTCCTTTCGTGGAAAGTCAGCGCCATTCTCTATTTTTCATGGGAAGCTAAGGTCCTTTGTATCTTGATAATTGAACACGCCTGGAACCCTGTGTGAAAAAGATAGTTCTTCCAAGGAGTATCTACTTCTTGATCAGAACTCCTATCTTCACTTTGTATTCTTGCAGGCTTTGTATCTTAGACAGGAGTAGAGATGAGTATTCGAGTAATTATTGCTGGTTTTAAGGGAAAGATGGGCCAGGCTGCTTGTCAGATGGTCTTGGCTGATCCAGACTTGGACTTGGTAGCAGTTTTGGATCCCTTTGAGTCTGAATCAGAATGGCAGGGTATTCCTGTTTTCAAGGATAAGACTGATTTAGCAGGCTTTGAAGCGGATGTCTGGGTAGACTTTACTACACCAGCCGTTGCCTATGAAAACACACGCTTTGCTCTTAAAAATGGCTTTGCTCCAGTAGTTGGAACGACAGGTTTCACGAGTGAAGAAATTGTAGAGCTAAAAGAATTTTCTCGTGCCCAAGATTTGGGTGGCTTGATCGCTCCTAACTTTGCCTTGGGTGCTGTCTTGCTTATGCAATTTGCGACGCAGGCTGCCAAATATTTCCCAAATGTGGAGATTATCGAGCTTCATCATGACAAGAAAAAGGATGCTCCGAGTGGAACAGCTATTAAAACAGCTGAGTTAATGGCAGAAGTTCGAGAGTCTACCCAGCAAGGTGCGCCTGATGAGGAAGAATTGATTGCAGGTGCTCGTGGTGCTGATTTTGATGGCATGCGGATTCACTCAGTTCGTTTGCCAGGCTTAGTAGCCCATCAGGAAGTCATCTTTGGCAATCAGGGAGAAGGATTGACCCTCCGTCATGACTCCTATGATCGCAGCTCCTTCATGACAGGGGTGAATTTGGGAATCAAAGAAGTTGTCAAGCGTCATGAGCTTGTCTATGGATTAGAACACTTATTATGAGATTAACGCAAATGCCTTCTGAATTTCAGAAGGCTTTACCAGTATTAGAAAAAATTAAAGAAGCAGGCTTTGAAGCCTATTTTGTTGGGGGTTCTGTTCGAGATGCCCTCCTCAATCGCCCTATCCATGATGTGGATATTGCGACGTCTTCTTATCCAGAAGAGACCAAGCAGATTTTTCCGCGAACAGCCGATATCGGAATCGAGCATGGAACCGTCTTGGTCTTAGATGGGGACGAGGAGTATGAAGTAACCACCTTTCGGACAGAAGATGTCTATGTGGACTATCGAAGACCCAGTGCGGTTTCCTTTGTTCGCTCGCTAGAGGAAGACCTCAAACGCCGTGATTTTACAGTCAACGCCTTTGCCTTGGAGGAGACAGGGGAAATCATTGACTTGTTCCATGGTTTAGAAGATTTGGAAAAGCAAGTCTTACGAGCAGTTGGAGTGGCTAGTGAGCGTTTCAACGAAGATGCTTTGCGGATTATGCGTGGTTTTCGTTTTCAGGCTAGTCTTGGTTTTGAGCTTGAGCAAGAAACATTTAAAGCTATGAAGACTTTGACGCCACTTTTGGAGAAAATTTCTGTGGAGCGTACATTTGTCGAGTTTGATAAACTCTTGCTGGCTCCATTTTGGAGAAGGGGCTTGGCTTCCATGATTGAGAGTCAAGCTTATGACTATCTCCCTGATATGGCAGCTAGCCAGGACAAGCTCAATAGACTGTTTGATTTAGAGACTGATTTCACCTTTGAATCTTCAGAGCAAGCCTGGGCAGCTCTACTGTGGGCTTTGGAGATTGAAAATGCGCAGCCATTTTTGAAGGCTTGGAAGACCTCACGCCAGTTTGCCAAGCAAGTTCAGGATTTACTGACTATTTTGACCTTGCGTGAAAAGGAAGAATTGAGCAAGCGCGATTGTTACCGCTTTGACTTGGATTTGCTTTTACAGGCTGAAAATCTTCGACAGGCTCAAGGAAAAGAAGTCAACCCACAAGCCATCACAGAAACATACCAGAGTCTGACCATTCATGATAAGAAAGAAATCCAAATCAACGGTGGTATTTTGATCAAGGAATATGGCTATCAGCCGGGCCCAGACTTGGGAGAGATTTTAATAGAGATTGAGTATGCCATTGTCGATGGAGAATTGGAGAATGACCGTCAAGCCATCCATGCTTATCTGAGGGAGAAAAAATGAGTGATTTTATCGTTGAAAAACTAAGTAAATCCGTTGGTGACAAGACCGTTTTTAAGGATATTTCCTTTATCATCCATGACCTAGACAGAATTGGTTTGATTGGTGTCAATGGGACTGGCAAGACCACCCTTTTAGATGTTCTTTCTGGTGTTTCTGGTTTTGATGGGGATGTTAGTCCTTTTTCAGCTAAGAATGATTACCAGATTGGTTACTTGACCCAAGATCCTGATTTTGATGATAGCAAGACGGTCTTGGATACAGTCTTATCCAGCGATTTCAAGGAAATCCAGCTTATTCGTGAGTATGAACTCCTCATGCTCAACTATAGTGAGGACAAACAGGCACGTTTGGAACGGGTCATGGCAGAAATGGACTCTCTCCAAGCTTGGGAAATTGAGAGTCAGGTCAAGACGGTTCTTAGCAAGCTGGGGATTCAGGACTTATCTACTCCAGTTGGAGAATTATCAGGTGGTCTAAGAAGACGGGTCCAGTTGGCGCAAGTCTTACTTGGCAATCACGACCTTTTGCTTTTGGATGAGCCAACCAACCATCTGGACATTGCGACTATTGAGTGGCTGACCCTCTTTTTGAAAAATTCTAAGAAGACCGTCCTTTTTATTACCCACGACCGTTATTTCCTAGACGCTTTGTCAACACGTATTTTCGAGTTGGATCGAGCAGGATTGACCGAATACCAAGGAAATTACCAGGACTATGTTCGCCTAAAGGCGGAACAGGATGAGCGCGACGCGGCTCTTCTTCACAAAAAAGAACAACTCTACAAACAAGAATTGGCCTGGATGCGCAGACAACCGCAGGCGCGTGCGACCAAGCAGCAGGCTCGTATCAATCGTTTCCATGACCTGAAGAAAGAAGTTTCAGGTGGTGCTGCTGAGACAGACTTGACCATGAACTTTGAAACCAGTCGTATTGGGAAGAAAGTCATCGAGTTTCAGGATGTTTCCTTTGCCTATGAAAACAAGCCCATTTTGCAAGATTTTAATCTCTTAGTTCAGGCCAAAGACCGTATCGGAATCGTTGGGGACAATGGTGTTGGAAAATCAACCCTGCTCAACCTGATTGCAGGCAGTCTTGAGTCGACAGCAGGACAAGTGGTGATAGGGGAAACTGTTCGCATCGCCTATTTCTCTCAACAAATTGAGGGTTTGGATGAAAGCAAGCGTGTTATCAATTACCTGCAAGAAGTGGCAGAAGAGGTCAAGACCAGCGGTGGTTCTACGACTTCCATTGCAGAATTGCTGGAGCAGTTCCTTTTCCCACGTTCGACGCATGGAACCTTGATTGAGAAATTGTCTGGGGGAGAGAAAAAACGTCTTTATCTCCTCAAATTGCTCTTGGAAAAACCAAATGTTCTCCTCTTGGATGAGCCGACCAATGATTTGGACATTGCAACCTTGACAGTCTTGGAGAATTTCTTGCAAGGCTTTGCGGGACCTGTTTTGACAGTTAGCCACGACCGCTATTTCTTGGATAAGGTAGCGACTAAGATTCTGGCTTTTGAAGATGGCAAGATTCGTCCTTTCTTTGGTCATTACACAGACTATCTTGATGAAAAAGACTTTGAAACAGAGATGGCCAATCAAGTGCAAAAGGCCGAAAAGGAAAAGGTGGTCAAGATACGCGAAGACAAGAAACGCATGACCTACCAAGAAAAGCAGGAGTGGGCAAGCATTGAAGGTGATATTGAAGCCTTGGAAAATCGTATCGCTGCTATTGAAGAGGAAATGCAGGACAATGGTTCTGACTTTGGCAAACTGGCTACTCTTCAAAAAGAACTAGATGAGAAAAACGAAGCACTCCTTGAAAAATACGAACGCTATGAGTATCTAAGTGAGTTAGCATGACGGAAGAAAAAGTCATTAAACGTAGTCCCAAGAAAATCATTTGGAACGCCTTGTTTGGGCTATCTTCAGTGCTTTTCTTCTTGTTACCTCTCTATTATCTCCATTCGTATTCGCAAAAGGGGACCAGACTTCATACGATAAGTCTTTTGTTAATGCTGGTTTTACTTACTTATGCTGGAGTAGGAGTTTATCTGACTTACAGACTTTTAAGCTCAGATAAGGAATATTTGAGATTTACTGTTAAGGGATTTTACTACAAACCGAATCCAAAGAAAGCCAGTCATTTCTATGCTTGGGCTGATGTAGAGGAATTTTCTTTCTCTCGGATTCGAGGGAAGTACAGGGATTCTTATCGGATTGAAGTTTATTTTAAAAACAATGACAATGTGAAATCCCAATCACTTCTAGCCCTACTGAAGAGAAGGTGTTTCACTTTTCATCAGTCAGTAGATTTGATTATCCCTATCTTTCTACTAGATGTAGTTCTTCCTGAAAGGGTCTATGAGGTCATGAAGTACTATGAAAGAGAATGGCGTATTGAACAAAATCGTCAAGCAGGAAAACAGACAAAATAAGTTTCGAAAACCAAATCTTCCGAACGCTTATAAGATAGTTTAGGTTAAAGAAAATCAATCAAAAAAGCCCTATCCACTGGATAGGGTTACTGTTTGTCTTCTTTTTTGGTTTCTTGATGAAAGATATTTTGCCAGGTTTCATGGCGACGCCAGATACTGGTATGGAGGATACCATCTAACTCATAGCAGATGAGTTTGGTCTTCTGACTGATGGAATTGATTTGGATGTCCTTGATAGCAGAATTCAACTCTTTTTCGGTCTTATAGGCATCTTTATCCATCTGTTCTCCATCTTGACGAATATAGACAAAATCATCAGCCAAGAGTTCTTCCAGTTGATTTCCTTGGTCAATCAATTGTTCACGCATAAGTAATTTTTTGTAGACATTGTCTAAAATTTCATCCTCAGGGATAGGTGCTGGCTCAATATGAATATCGGTATCAAAGACGCCAAAACGTTCCTCCAGCATAGACTCGACTTGATCCGCGATTTCATGACTCTCAAAAACAGACAAGTCAGGATTCATTTCTAGTGTAATATCAAGGTAAATGTTGCTACCGTAGGTGCGACCTCTTTGAGATTTAACCTTGCTAATTTTGGGAATTTCCATAATGGCATTTTGATAGTCCTCAAGCAGACGGTCGTCAAAACCATCCGAAAGGCTAAAGGAAGACTCGATGAAGATATCATAGGCAGTTTTCAAGATAAAGAAAGTGATGATGATGGCGACCAGTTTATCTACAATGGGATAATTGAAACTGCTAGCTAGGATGGCAATGGTGGTTCCAAGTGAGGTAACAGCATCAGAAAGATTGTCCTTTGCTGCGGCCTTGAGTGCCTTGGAGTTGGATTTCTTACTGAGGCGAGTATTGTAGAGATAAACTAGAAACATAATCGCTGCAGAAATGATTCCAAGAGTTGCACCAAGAGGGTCAATAACCGTTTCTTCACGACTGAGAATCTTTTGAATGGTATCCCTTAGAACATCAAAACCAACATAGAACATGATGATGGAAGTGATCAAGCTAGCCAAATCTTCAATCTTCCAGTGGCCAAAACGGTGGTCTCGGTCAGCAGGCTGGCGTGCCATCCGGATTCCAATCAAGAGGGCCACATTTCCAATGATGTCCGACACGTTGTTAAAACCATCGGCCACCAAACTGGATGAATGGAGGAGGTGACCAGTTGCTAATTTGGCTGCAGACAAGATCAAATAGGTTGAAATACTGATAATGGCCCCACGCTCAGCTAACTTGAGATTTGAGATAGATTGCTTCATTCAACTTCCTTTCTAGTCACATATATAGCATTCTACCATTATACTGGTTTTCAAGGGAAAATTCAAATAAGGCATTTTTTACTCTTTGAAAACTTTTCAAAATTTGGTATAATAGTACTACTCAAGGGAGTAGCTGGCAGAAACCTGTGATAGTGTCGTCATTCCGAATTTTATACTGAAAAGTATGCTTTCCGGCACTATCTTAAACAGCGAGACTTGTTATGATTAACAGGTCTCTTTTTGTTTGTCGTGAAAAGATGCGATGAGGGAAAAGAGAGTCTGTTTTGCACACAATGTCAAGGAGGAGACACATGTCAAAAGAACAAAAACGCCAAGCGTTTTACACTCAGAGTCCTGAAGAGGTCTTGAAGGCTGTGGATGCGACCGAGCAAGGTTTGTCATCAAGTGAGGCGGAAAAACGCCTTGCCGAATTTGGCCACAATGAACTCGAAGAAGGCGAGAAACGATCAATCCTGGTCAAATTCATCGAGCAATTTAAGGATTTGATGATTATCATCCTAGTTGCGGCAGCTATTTTATCAGTCGTGACTTCTGGTGGGGAAGATATCGCAGATGCCATTATCATCTTAGCCGTGGTAATCATCAATGCTGCCTTTGGTGTTTACCAAGAAGGGAAAGCAGAAGAAGCTATCGAAGCCCTCAAATCCATGTCTAGTCCAGCTGCCCGCGTTCTTCGTGATGGGCATATGGCGGAGATTGACTCTAAAGAATTGGTACCTGGAGATATCGTTGCCCTTGAAGCAGGTGATGTAGTACCTGCAGACCTACGTTTGCTTGAAGCAAACTCTCTTAAAATTGAAGAAGCTGCTTTGACAGGTGAGTCTGTGCCAGTCGAAAAAGACTTGTCAGTCGAACTTGCTGCAGATGCTGGTATTGGTGACCGTGTCAATATGGCCTTCCAAAACTCAAATGTGACTTATGGTCGCGGTCTTGGTGTTGTTGTCAATACAGGTATGTACACGGAAGTTGGTCATATTGCTGGCATGCTTCAAGATGCGGATGAGACGGATACACCACTCAAACAAAATTTGAACAACCTTTCTAAGGTCTTGACCTATGCAATTTTGGTCATTGCACTTGTTACTTTTGTAGTTGGTGTTTTCATTCAAGGTAAAAATCCACTTGGTGAGTTGATGACCTCTGTTGCGCTTGCCGTTGCAGCTATCCCAGAAGGACTCCCAGCTATCGTAACTATCGTTCTTGCCCTTGGTACTCAAGTTTTGGCCAAACGAAACTCTATTGTTCGTAAGTTGCCAGCAGTTGAAACACTTGGTTCAACTGAAATTATCGCTTCTGATAAGACTGGTACGCTGACTATGAACAAGATGACCGTCGAAAAAGTCTTCTATGATGCAGTCCTACATGACTCAGCTGATGACATTGATCTGGGTCTTGAAATGCCCCTTCTTCGTTCAGTTGTTTTGGCCAATGATACGAAAATCGATGTGGAAGGCAACCTGATTGGTGATCCAACCGAAACAGCCTTTATCCAGTATGCTTTGGACAAAGGTTATGATGTCAAAGGATTTTTAGACAAATATCCTCGTGTAGCTGAATTGCCATTTGACTCTGACCGTAAGCTCATGTCAACGGTTCACCCATTGCCAGATGGTCGTTTCCTTGTAGCAGTCAAGGGTGCGCCAGACCAACTTTTGAAACGTTGTGTTCTTCGTGATAAGGCTGGGGATATTGCTCCGATTGATGAGAAGGTTACAAACCTCATCCATACAAACAACTCTGAAATGGCCCACCAAGCTTTGCGTGTCCTTGCAGGTGCCTACAAAATTATTGATAGAATTCCAGAAAACTTGACTTCTGAAGAATTAGAAAATGATCTTATCTTCACTGGTTTGATTGGGATGATTGACCCTGAACGTCCGGAAGCTGCTGAGGCTGTTCGTGTAGCCAAGGAAGCTGGAATTCGTCCAATTATGATTACAGGTGACCACCAAGACACTGCAGAAGCTATTGCCAAACGTTTGGGAATCATTGATGCAAATGATACAGAAGGCCACGTTTTAACTGGTGCTGAACTCAATGAACTTTCAGATGAAGACTTTGAAAAAGTAGTTGGTCAATACTCTGTTTATGCCCGTGTGTCTCCAGAACACAAGGTTCGTATCGTCAAGGCTTGGCAAAAACAAGGTAAGGTCGTAGCCATGACAGGTGATGGTGTCAATGATGCGCCAGCTCTGAAAACAGCAGACATTGGTATCGGTATGGGAATCACTGGTACAGAGGTTTCTAAGGGGGCTTCTGACATGATTCTTGCAGATGATAACTTTGCGACTATTATTGTTGCAGTTGAAGAAGGACGTAAAGTCTTCTCAAACATTCAAAAGACTATTCAGTATCTACTTTCTGCCAATACTGCTGAAGTATTAACTATCTTCCTATCAACCTTATTTGGTTGGGACGTCTTGCAGCCAGTTCATCTTTTGTGGATCAACTTGGTAACAGATACCTTCCCAGCTATCGCTCTTGGTGTTGAACCTGCTGAACCTGGTGTCATGAATCATAAACCACGTGGACGCAAGGCAAGCTTCTTCTCAGGTGGTGTTTTCAGTTCTATCATCTATCAAGGTGTACTCCAAGCCGCTATTGTTATGAGTGTTTATGGCCTTGCGATTGCTTACCCAGTTCATGTGGGTGACAATCATGCCATTCATGCAGATGCCCTTACTATGGCCTTTGCAACCCTTGGTTTGATTCAGCTCTTCCATGCTTACAATGTCAAGTCTGTTTACCAGTCCATCTTGACAGTTGGTCCATTCAAGTCTAAGACCTTCAACTGGTCTATCTTGGTATCCTTCATCCTTCTTATGGCAACAATCGTCGTAGAACCACTTGAAGGAATCTTCCACGTAACCAAACTAGACTTATCACAATGGGGAATCGTTATGGCTGGAAGCTTTTCAATGATTATTATTGTCGAAATTGTCAAGTTTGTTCAACGTAAACTTGGTTTTGATAAGAATGCGATATAAAAAAAGTCATCTTCGGATGGCTTTTTGCTACAGTTAAGAGAAAGGGATTGCAGTTATCGGCTTTTGTGCTATAATTGCTATAATATAGTAAAAAGTAAGAGGAGTGTGAAGAAGTGGAGAAGAAAATTGTAAAGGATATTTTGTTTTTATCTCAGGTGTCTCAGCCGGCAAGTCAGGAAGATCTGTATCTTGCCAGAGATTTGCAGGATACTCTTTTAGCAAATCGTGAGACCTGCGTTGGTCTAGCTGCCAATATGATTGGGGTGCAAAAGCGCGTGATTATCTTTAATCTGGGCTTGGTTCCTGTGGTCATGTTTAACCCAGTGCTCCTGTCCTCTGAAGGACCTTATGAGACAGAGGAAGGTTGTTTGTCCTTGGTAGGTGTGAGACCTACTAAGCGTTATGAAACCATAAGGGTTGCCTATTGTGACAGCAAGTGGCAGGAACAGACCATTACTTTGACAGGTTTCTCAGCCCAGATTTGCCAGCATGAACTGGATCATTTGGAAGGACGAATCATTTAGGAGGAAAGCAAATGAAACGGATAATATTTGAACTTATTTTTATCGCAACGACCTGGTATATCTTTTTACCGCCTCTTAACCTGACCAGCTGGGAATTTCTCTTTTTTCTCTGTGGGCATTTGCTGGTTGTAGCAATCTTATTTGGCTTTGGCAAGGGAATCAATTGGGTCAAAACGGTTCATGTGCGCCACGGCAAGGCAGAAGCTGCATTAAATCTAGAGGGTTTCAAAATCAATCGGTTAGGGAAAATCCTTTTAGCTTCTATTGGAGGAATTCTTCTCTTAGCAGCCTTGGTTTCCTTGGTGACTTCTAGTATTTTTCAGGCTAAAAATTATGCCAATGTAGTCACAGTTACGGAAAAAGAGTTTACTGAATTTCCTAAGACTGACACCAGTAAGGTTCCTATCTTAGATAGAAGTACCGCTGAAAAAATTGGTGACCGCTACTTGGGTTCCCTAACAGATAAGGTATCGCAATATGTAGCGGCAGACACCTATACCCAATTGACGATTGATGGGAAACCTTATCGAGTTACGCCACTAGAATATGCAGATCCTATCAAGTGGTTTAATAATCAGGCCAAAGGAATCGGCGAGTATATCAAGGTGGACATGGTAACCGGGAATGCGGACTTGGTGGACTTGAAGACACCAATCAAGTATTCGGACTCAGAGTATTTTAACCGCGATGTCAAACGCCACCTGCGCTTGAAGTACCCAACTAAAATCTTCAAGACTCCATCTTTTGAGGTGGACGATGAGGGCAATCCTTTCTATGTAGCGACGGTTTACCAAAAGCAATTTGGCTTAGCGGTTCCTCGTCCTGTTTCAGTCATTATCTTGGACGCCACAAATGGAGAGACCAAGGAATACAGCTTATCAGATGTTCCAGAATGGGTGGACAGGGTCTATCCAGCTGAGGAAACCATCGAGCAAATCAACTACAACGGCAAGTACAAGGACGGTTTCTGGAATGCTATGATTTCCAAGAAAAACGTGACCCAGACTACCAAGGGCTATAATTACTTGTCTATCGGCAATGATATTTACCTCTACACAGGTGTAACGTCGGCCAATGCAGATGAAAGTAATCTTGGTTTTATACTTGAAAATATGCGGACAGGGGAAATCACTAAGTATAGCTTGGCTTCTGCGACCGAAGAATCAGCCCGTGAATCAGCCGAAGGTGCTGTTCAGGAGAAATCCTACAAGGCAACCTTCCCAATCCTCATCAACCTCAATGACAAGCCTCTCTACATCATGGGCTTGAAGGACAATGCTGGCTTGGTCAAAGAGTATGCCTTGGTAGATGCAGTCGAATACCAAAATGTTATCGTAGCAACGACAGTGGAAGAGCTACTCAGCAAGTACGCCAATAAAAACGATCTTGAAATTGACAATGCGACCACAGAAAGCATCAAGGGTGTGGTAGCAGACCTCAAATCAGCTGTTATCAAGGGAGACACCGTCTACTTCTTTAAAGTTGATGGCAAGATTTATAAGGTTAAGGCCTCTGTATCGGATGACCTTCCTTACCTTGAAAATGGTAAAAACTTCGAAGGTCAAGTAGGAAAAGACAACTATCTCAAGACCTTTAAAGTTCAGTAAGAGGAGAGGCTGGGCAAAACCTCAATTTCAGGAAAAAATGAAGTAAATCTTTCCATCATAAAACGCATAGTATCAAGATTTCTCAATTCCTGATACTATGCATTTTTTAATTTTAATGCCTTTTTCCCAGTCTCTTTTCATATGAATTTCTTGGTTGTGGCTAAAAAATATGCTACACTATCAATATGAAAATTTTAATCCCAACAGCAAAAGAAATGAACACAGACTTGCCAAGTATCGAGGTAACTCCTTTAAAACCAGAAAGTCAGGCCGTGCTGGATGCCTTGGCCCTCTATTCTGCTAGTCAATTGGAGAGTTTTTACAAGGTTTCAGCTGAGAAGGCAGCGGAGGAATTTCAACATATCCAAGCTTTGAAAAGGCAAACTGCTCAACACTATCCAGCCTTGAAACTTTTTGATGGGCTTATGTATCGTCACATTAAGAGAGACAAACTGACCGAGGCAGGACAAGCCTATCTTGAAAATCATGTCTTTATTACCTCGGCTTTGTACGGAGTCGTTCCAGCCTTGTCACCTATGGCACCTCACCGTTTGGATTTTTTGATGAAATTAAAAGTCGCTGGTAAGACTTTGAAGAGCCATTGGAAGTCAGCCTATGATGAAGCTGTGAAGAAGGAAGAAGTGATTTTCTCTCTCTTGTCATCAGAATTTGAGACTGTGTTTTCTAAGGAAATCAGAGAAAGGATGCTAACCTTTAAATTTATGGAGGATAGAGGTGGGCAGCTGAAGATTCATTCAACTATTTCCAAGAAAGCGCGTGGTGCCTTCCTGACAGCCCTGATAGAAAATCAAGTACAGACGGTGGAGGAAGCTCGTCGATTAAGCTTTGCAGGATTTAACTACCGAGAAGACCTGTCCCAGCCACAGGAATTGGTTTTTGTAAAGAAAGTATAGAAAATAGATAAAAGAAAAAGTCAGCAGAATCATGCTGACTTTTTTCTAGCTTATAAAGTATTGGATATATGAATCTCATTTGATAAACAGTTAAGATGATTAACCAAATCCATGATTGACAGATGGTTTCGACAAATAAACTTCTTGGTAATCCCTGGAATATAGAAATTAGACACGATGATATCGTAATCTGTCTGATTTAAAATCTCAGGACTTGTTTTCAATTCATCCCAAATATCGAAGGTAAAGCGGTTATTACAGTAATAGGAAAGCATATCAACAAAGGTAAGGGATATAGCATGGTCAAAGTTACTGATAATCAAAACCTTGATAGGTGGTCGATTTTCTAACAGCTGAGTAGAGAGTTTTTCAGCATGGGTTAAGATAGTGTACATCAAGTGTTCCAACTGTTCAGGATGGTCATGCTGTCCAATTGCTTGACGGTATTGAGCCAGTTCTTGACGCGCACTTCCCATAAAGTCTGGGAAGTAAACTTCAAATTTTTTAATCGTCAATGCTTTTTGTTCAAATAAGATTGGGGTAGAAAAGATTTCCTGTCTTTCAAAGAAAGCAGTGTTGTGTAAATGCCAAATCAGCTCATCGTGGTTAGTAAAAGTAATCTTATATTGTTTTGATAGGCGTTCTAATATTTGACTAAGTAATTGGTAAGAGTATCTTGCTTCACTGTTATCTTCTAAAGAGTTGAAGAATTCTTGAGGATCTAAGAAAATGTTACTTTGAATAAAGGAAATAAAAATTTGTGCAATGATATCTGGAGTGATTTCAAGTCCCAGTTTTTCAGAGAAATGGACAAGTATTTCCTCAAAGTTTGGAATACTCGCCAAAATAGGATAGTATTCATCATAGAAATGATTTGGTAAGTCGATAAAATGACCATTTTTGATGCGGTAAATACTGATAGCTATCATCAGTTTGTACATTCTATAAATTGAAAATCGCATTGGATAATTCGTGATTTTATAGAAGAAGTCAGCAAATTCTGTTAAATCTTCCTCAGGAAGGTCAGGAAAAGGCCAATCTAGGAAATAATAGCGCTCAGAAAAATATTGGGCAAAAAAATAGCGAATATCGATTTCATTGCCACGTATTTCGGATGGAGTAAATGATAGTTCAATTTGGAATTGAGTTGATAGAGTTTTTGTAATATTTCTGCCCAGTCGATAGAGGTTGGCATTACTAGAGTGAAGATTTTCTATTGTTCGATAAATAGGTAGCCCCTCATTAAAAAACAGATACTCTAGTAATTGAAAAGATTGAGAATTAGCAAGAAAATATTGATAAATATCTTCTACACTAGTGTTAACTTCTAAATCTATCATGATTCCGTTAACAGAAGATTGGATGTCAATAGATGGAAAGGCAATACGTAATTCATTTAAATCACTTTTTAAGATTCGTTCTGTACATCCTAATTTTTCGGCTAGTTCATGCAATTTCATCCAATTACGATTCTGAATTAAGGTTTCCATTAAACGTAATTGTCTTTGATCTTTTGTGGATAAAAGGTTGCGCATATAGGTAATTTCCTCCTTAATTCATTATATCATGTTTTTTGTCTAAAAAGTACAAAAAACTTAGAGTAAGAAAATTGTCGTTAGCAATCAGAAAAATTAGAATAAGATAAGTGGCCCTTAGGTGCAAAAATAGAATATATCAATTGTTCAGAAAATATTGATTAATGTATTAAATAGTTGTAGAGTGTAAACTATAAAATACTATCTAGGAGTTTAAAATGAAACATTCACATAAGAAATCATTTGACTGGTATAGCATGCAACAACGATACTCTATTCGTAAGTATCACTTTGGTGCGGCTAGTGTCTTGCTCGGGACAGCCTTAGTCTTGGGAACTGCTGCCAATGCGCAATCAGTACAAGCAGAGGAACAACATCCTGAGACAACTAATAGTGTCTCTGTTGATAAGGTAGATGAAGCTACTAAACCAGCAGAAGTTTCTACACCTAAAAAAGAAACAACTTATGCAGCTCCAACTGTTGCTAACCCAGTAGAAACGACTCCAGCTAAATCTGATGAAGCTAAAGCGCCAGCAGAAAAAGTTGAAGAAGTAAAAGATAAAAAAGAAGAAGTAACGCATCAAGATGCTGTTGACAAGTCAAAATTGTTAACAGCTCTTTCGCGTGCTAAAAAACTTGAGAGTAAGTTATATACAGAAGCAAGTGCTGCTAACTTGCAAGCAAGTATCCAAGCTGGTCAAGGTTTGCTTGGGAAAGCAGATGCGACTGAAGCTGAAGTATCAGCAGCAGAGTCATCTATCCAATCAGCTATTATTGGTCTAGAACTTCGTTCTAACTCTGATAAAGGAACTGTATCAGAAACTCCTGTAGTGAAGAAAGCTGACACAGCAGAAGCCAAAGAAGAAGCTAAGCCAGCTGCAACAACGACTGATCGTTCAGCTGTTGATAGTAGCGTTTTAGCAACTAATGCACCTGCCAAAGTAGAAACAACTTCAGCTCCAGAATCTACTAATGAAATCTTGAAACCAGGTTTGAGCCTTTCTGATGCTCGCCAAAATCCAGCTATCCGTAAGGAAGACTTGGATAAAGGGCATAGTGGTTTTAGAGCTTCTAGCAATCCAGCTAACCCAATTGTCTCAGGTTCTGGAAATACAGTTGCATTTGCTGATATTAGTCAAGGTGGTCGTAGTTATAGTTTCCGTGGTTACGGGAACTCACGTGGTGGTAATTCAATTCATTACGATGTAACAACAGTACGTCAAGGTAATAGATTGAATTTCACAATTAAATACTCTGGTCCAGGTGAATTTGTTAATAACAACTTTATCTTGGACAAAGGGGATGGATTTGGAGATCCTTCAAATGCAACCATCACAACTCCAAGATTAAGAGAGCAATCAAAACCTATTAGCCAGGGTGCCAACTTCGTATCTCACTCAGGATACAGTATGACCTCTGCTACTTCAACAAATACGGAACAAACAATCAGATTTAGTTTACCAATTAATAATTCAAATGGTGATTTGTCTGTTCGTTTGAAACCTGTTACTTTTAACGTGGACCAAGGTGGTGGTGGTGCCGCTACTAGCAATGACCCATACAGTAACTCCAACTATTATCATAGAGCAAATCCACTCCTCTTGGATGCAAACCCTTATGGTGGTACTAATAATAAGACTGTTTCAGAAGACATTGACTTCCAAACTGTCTATCTTCCAACTAGTAAGTTACCAGAAGGTCAAACTAGATTAGTTCGAGATGGTGAAAAAGGACAACGTCAAATTACCTATAAAGTCCATCGATTTGGTAACGAAACAGTCTTAGGATTGCCAATTAGTAATAGAGTCACTAAAGAAGCTAAGCCACGTATTATGCAAATTGGTGTGGCTAAAGAGCTAATCGATACAGTAAAACCACGTGTTGATCAAAATAAAGTTGGTGATACAAATAACCTCACTTTCTATCTTGATAACGATGGCAACGGTGTTTATACTGAGGGCGTAGACGAACTTGTTCAAAAAATTGCTATTAAAGATGGAGCCAAGGGTGAAAAAGGAGACCGAGGCGAACGTGGTCTCACTGGAGCTAAAGGTGAAAAAGGAGACCAAGGTGAACGCGGTTTAACTGGAGCTAAAGGTGAAAAAGGAGACCGAGG
>CAJNCB010000009.1:0-9960 GCA_905221155.1 bacterium
TCATTTTGTGCAGCATCGCGAGCTACTTCTGCTTTTTTAGCAACATCTTCTAAAATTTTAACAATTTCTTCAGATGAACCATTTGCTTTTGCTGTTTCAAGAGCTTTTTTAGTTTTTTGTAGAGTTTCATCTCTCTTAGTTAATGTATCAGCTTTTTTATCTTCTTCAGCTTTTAATGCATCCGCTTCTTTTTTAAGCGCATCAACATTTTCACCTAAATCATTAGCTTTATCTTGAAGTTTTTCTGATGCAGGACGAGCAGCATCTGCTTTTTCAGCTTTGTCAATTCCAGCTTTAATATCTTCAGGTAATTGATCTTTAGATTTAGCTTCAGCTGGACTTGTAGCAGTGTTACTTGCAGTATTATTGTCGTTTTCTAATTCTTTAAGAACATCACCAGCTTTTAATTCACCTGATTCAACAGCCTTCAACAATTCTTCTTTTGCTTTTTTGTCGAGCAATTCGTTATCATCAGGTAATTGTTTTAAAGCCTCGGTTAATGCTTCTTTAGAATCTGCTTCTTCTTTTTTAGCGTCTTCTTCTTTTTTAGCTTCTTCTTTTGCTTTAGCATCAGCTTTAGCAGCTTCTTCTTTTGCTTTAGCTAATTCTTCGTTAGCTGCAGTTTTAGCTTTTTCAACTTCAGTTTTTGCAGCTTCAGCATCAGCAGCTTCTTTTTTCTCAGTTTCAAGTTTTTTAGCTGCTTCATCAGCTACAGGAGTTGTTTTATCTACTTTTGCTTGAGCTTCAGTAACTTTTTCTTCCTTAGCTTTAGCATCAGATTCAGCTTCTTTAATTTCTGGACTTGTAACTTCTGATTTAGGAGTTTCAGTAGCTCCAGTTTCTGTAGGCTGATTAGTCTCAGAATTTACAGCAGTGTTAGTTGTGCTATCTGAATTTGTTGCTGATGTATCAGTTGAGCCAACTGGTTTAGCTGAAGTTGTAGTTGTATTAGAATCCTCTGCAGCTTTCACGACTGACGGTTGAGATGCAACAAAAGTCGCTCCCAAAACAGCAACACTTGCTAAGCTAGTTAAAATCATTTTCTTTTTGTTCATCCTGTGTACCTCTTTTTAAGAATCATATTTATGTACATTATAAACCTTTTTTTAAGTGAAATCAAGAGATATATTATATTATATATACTTTATTATTAATATGTTATATTTCAAAAACATGGAAAATTCCCAATAAAATAAAGCATATTTTACTAGCTTTCTTTTTCCTTTCTTCTCATTCTTTTCATTTTCTATAGTAAATTATAGTTTTGAATTCAATTCAGATATCTTAATTCTTCATAAAAACTCTAGTTTAAACAAAAAAACAGGAGATTTCTCTCCTGCTTTGATTTAATTACTTAAAATTAAACCCACTCACCGTTGGCATTTACTGTGTAACCATTGATTGTAGTGCTGACAGCAAGAGCTCCTGAACTATAAGCATAGTACCATTTGCCATCTACTTGGAACCAGCCAGTCTTCATAGCGCCTGAACCATCAAGGTAATACCAACTACCACCTTGTTTCAACCAACCAGTTTTCATAGCACCTGAACTGTTTAAGTAGTACCAAGTACCACCAACTTGAGCCCAGCCTGTCGCCATGGCACCTGAACCATTTAGATAATACCATGTGCCACCATCTTGCAACCAACCAGTTTGCATTTCGCCTGAACCATTTAAGTAGTACCAAGTGTCACCTTCTTTAAACCACCATTTTTGCATCACGCCTGCGGCACTAAAATGATACCACTTACCACCATCTTTCAGCCAACCAGTCTTCATTCCATCTTCTTTAGAGAAATAGTACCAGTCACTCTCGACCTTCTTCCATCCAGACTGACGATTTCCTTCACTGTCGATGAAGAATTTTTTACCATCAATTACAACAATACCTTGTTTAAGGACACCTTCATCATCCAAGAAATAATGTTTCCCATCAACAGTAATATCACCCGTTAGACGGACACCTTCTTTGACATAGTAAGTTTTATCATCGATTTTAACAAAACCAGTTTTCTTCTCACCATCTTCTACAAAATAATAAGTCTTGTCAGCAACTTTTACAAAACCTAGCTTTTTAACACCATCTTTTTCATCTAGATAGTATTGCTTATCACCTGCAGTCAATAGACCTTTCTTCATAGCGCCATCAGCTTCAAAGTAGTAAGTCTTATCATCGATTTTTTGCCAACCACTAACCTTTTTGCCGTCTTTGATATAGTAGACTTTTCCGTTCTCTGTTTTGAACTGACCTGCCGCTGCAGACTGATTTTGGTTGTTGTTACCAGCATTATTTTGATTAGCATTAGTGGCTGTGTTTGAACGATAGACATGATAAAGAATACCATCTTTTAAGTTACCAGTAACATACTCATAGTTAGCAATTGTTGGATGGCTTGTGTCTGATGCTTCAGATCCTTTACGCGGATCCTTAATATTTACTGGATCGCTACTGCCCTCTTTATAGACTACAAAACGAACTTCCTTGACTGCTGAATTCCCACTAGTTGTTGCAGCATTTTGATTGTTGTTTGTATTTGTATTCGTTGCAGCAGCCGTATTTCCACCATGATAAGGATTGCTTTGAGCAGAAGAAGTATTACTATTATCTGTTGTAGTATCTGGAGAATATACGTGGTACATTACCCCATCCATTTCTCGATCAGAACTGTATCTATATTTAGCAATTTCAGGATGATTAGAGATAGCGGAAGAAGTAACATCCTTTCCTGTAAGTGGTGTTTTTAGATCAATAAAACCTCCGTTTTTATATTCTACAAAACGAACTGCTTTGATGTTAGAAATTGTCGACTCACTTGTCGCCCCTGATTCGACAGCTTGTACTTGTTGGACTGTCGCCATAGCTAGCACAGAAGTTGCTAGCAAAATACCTGTTACTGTTTTTCTCATAGGAAAATCCTCCTGTATTAAGATAATAAATTTATCTAAATTATATCCCTTTCCTATAATAAATGCAATAAAAAACATAAAAAGTGTAGAAATATTTAAATGTAAAAAAAGAGAGCAGTTTTAAAACTACTCTCTTCTAATTTTTATACCCATTCACCGTTGGCGTTCACATAGTAGCCATCGACTGTAGTGCTTACTGCAAGGGCACCTGAACTATAAGCATAGTACCATTTACCACCCACTTGGAACCAACCAGTTACCATAGCACCTGAACCTTTAAGGTAATACCAAGTACCACCAACTTTAGCCCAGCCAGTTTCCATAGCACCTGAACTGTTTAGATAGTACCAAGTGCCACCATCTTGCAACCAGCCAGTTTGCATTTCACCTGAACCATTTAGATAGTACCATTTGTTACCATCTTTGATCCACCATTTTTGCATCACGCCTTCAGCGTTAAAGTAGTACCATTTACCACCGTCTTTAAGCCAACCAGTTTGACGTTTACCTTCTTTATTTACATAAATCCAATGATTGTCAACTTTATTCCAGCCAGCTTTAGTATCAGAATCATCTGTCAAGAAGTAAGTTTTACCATCAACAGTGATTTCACCAAACTTACGTTCACCTTCTTCAGTGACATAGTAATACTTGTCGCCAGCACCCTTGATAAGGCCAGTCTTACGCTCACCTTCTGCAGTGATGTAATACCATTTACCAGCGCTATCTTTTACAATACCTGATTGAGCTTTACCTTTTTCATCAAAGAAGTACCATTTCGTACCAACTTTATGAGCTCCGTTTGCAACAACACCGTCTTTTACAAAGTGTGTTTGACCATTTTCTGTGACAACTTCTGTTCTACGAACACCGTTTGCATCAAAGTAGTAAGTTTTTTCACCTACTTTAATGAAACCAGTTCTTTTAACACCTTGATTGTCTAAGTAGTAGCGTTCAGAGTTGTTCTCGATGATACCACGAGCCATAACACCTTCACTGTTGAAGTAGTAAGTCTTGTTATCAATCATGACCCAACCTTTAACTGGGTTCCCGTTTGAATAGAAGTAACGGTTACCTGACACTTCACGCCAGCTGTTATTTTTATCAGTCGATTTATAACCTTGTTTGTTCAAGTCCGCTGACGCTGTATTTGGGTCATTTTCCAACTCATCAAGTTTTGTACCCTTTTCCACAAATACATAGTAACGAACACCTCCATCTACATAAGTATTTTGATATTCGAACTTATCAATATATTTATGTAAATCAATTTTTTGGTCTCCTGACTCAAAATAAACGGTTGTACGAGTACGTGAACGGTCATTAGAAATCGTAATCCATTCTGTTTTACGAACAAACTCGTCTGCATGTACAGATGGAGCTGTGATAGTTGAGTAAGCAGTCACAGCAGCACCTGCCATTGTTACACTAGCAAGAGCTAGAGCCAAAGCTTTTTTATTTTTCATGTGAACATTCTCCATTCTTAAATTTAGCTATTATGCTTCTCTTTATTGTATCTTATTTTGACAAAAATTTCTAAGAAAAACTGAACTTTTTATGGAAAAAATAAAAAGCAGAAGAAATCTCCTGCTTTTATTTTTGAATTAGATTAGTTAACCCATTCACCGTTTCCGTTAACAGTGTATCCACCTACAGTAGTGTTAACTGCAAGGGCACCTGAACCGTCAACGTAGTACCATTTACCACCAACAGTGAACCATTGGCTAGCTTTCATAGCACCTGAGTTTTCAAGGTAGTACCATTTACCACCGTCTTGCAACCAACCAGTTTGCATTTCACCGTTTCCGTTTAGGTAGTACCAAGTGTTTCCATCTTTAACCCACCATTTTTGCATTACGCCTTCAGCGTTAAAGAAGAACCATTTACCGTCAACTTGTTTCCAACCTGAAACAGCTTTGTTAGAAGCGTAGTATTTCCAACCATCTTCTTCTTGAACCCATTGGTCTTTCATAACGTTGTATGAGTCAGTTTTTTCAAGAACCAAATCAACTCGAGCGTTTGTGAACATGTCAGCTTTTCCGTCTTTATCATGGTCAGCAGCAACAGAGATTACATTAGTACCTTCTACACGACCATTTTCTTCTACACGAGTTCCTGCATTTTCATGACTTTCACCATTTGCTTGATTTTCGTATTCACCTCTGTATCCAGTTAGTGTGTATCCACCTTGAGGTGACATTTGTCTTACAACATAACCTTTTGGCACATAAGCGACACGGTATGCAACGATTCCTCCGTGGTGAATCGACAACTCAACATCTCCAGCAGCATTTGATTCAACAGTCGATGCTGAACCGATATTCTTTTTGAAAGCTTCAAAATCTTTATAAACCATGATATCAACTTTTACACCTGCAACTGGGTTACCTTGGATATCTTTGACTGCGAAACGAACATGTGAACCGTTACCAAATTGAACTGGTTTACCATGGTAAGGGTTGTAAGCTGGAGTTTCTGGTTTGTATTGGTTAGCTGGATCAACTACACCAGTATGAGCTGATTTCACTGTATTCTCTGTGTATTCGGCAACATCCAGTTTACCTGTTTTTGGATTTACACGACCACTTTCAGTGTAACCGTTGTTAGTATCAGCTGAAACAGCTTGTACAGCACCAAATGCTGCAAGAGCGACTGCGCTTGTCAATAAAACTTTTTTCATCGTTTTATCTCCTTCATTTTTCATTATATATTTTTTCGTAAGACTATCTTACTACCATACAGTATATAAATATTTGCAGGATTTGTCAAGGGTTTTCTTCTAGTTTTTAAAGTTTTTACCCATTTTTAGAAAAAAAGGTGAAAAAAACATTTTTGTGAGAAAAAATACCCGTCAAATACTGCATTTTTCAAGTGAAAATCTCACAAACTTATCATCCTTGAGTAAAATCATTCATATCTAATCCACATAGACAGTTGGACAGAACTCACGTCTATGGTATTATCTTATAAACACTTCTAAATGTCAAGTAAAAATGGCAAGTTTTTTAATAAGAACTTGCCATTTCATCAACTTTCTACTATTTAAAATGTGACCTTATAGCAAGGCCTCAAACTCAGCGACCGTCATGCCCAACTGCTGGCTGGCAACTTCGGAAGTCAGAAGACCTTGGCGAACCATATCTAAGAATGCAAAGAATTTCCCGCGCTCCAGTCCCTGTTCAATGCCCTCTGCAAGACCACGCTCTAAACCTTGTTCAATACCTTGTTCCAGCCCCTCTGCCCTAGCTGTTTCCAAGGCATAATCATGAGCCAATAATGCTTGTTCTTCACGTCTACGCTGTTCACTAAACATTTTCCTGTCCTCCTCGGACCAGCTCTTGTAGTCCAGCAGTTGGTCTGCTTGGCTGATAGCTCGCTCGGGTTGTTGGGTAAAGGGTTTGTTGCCGAAAAACTCCAACCATGGCTTACGAACCCTGTCTTTGCTGATTTCTCTGTATTTTTTTAGTTCCAAGAATGCCATCTTTACTAGATGATTTTCTTGTCCATTGTTTGTAATTGTTAAAGCCTCACCTGTCGTGTCCTCGCGCATACTAAAGCTATGGAAAGCCAAGTCATCTTGGAAATAATTGCTATCCACGATTGCAATGGCATAAACGGGAGCGATGTGTTTGTAACTCTGGTGCGTATCACCTTCTCGTTGACGAATTTTTCGAGATTTTGATTGACCTGACTGCACAGGTAATCCCATAAACGATTAATGAAAAAATTCTGATGATGTACCTGAATTTCAATGATCACTTGGGTGCCATTGTCCAACTCCGCCAAAACATCTATACTGGTATAGAAATCCTGCGCCGAGTAAGGTATGGAAGGCAAGACGTGAATATTGCTTCCCTCCAAAATAGTCACGTTTTTTGCTGATAAATCCAGCATATCGCGAATAAATTGACAAGTGATTTCTGGATTGCTAAAGATTTTCTTAGCTACCAGATCATTGGTCGGGCTGATGCCCGGATGTCTGAGAATCATCCTTTTCCTCCTTTTATTATACCACAGTTTTAAATCTAGGTTTGCTAGATTCACTGCTACTATCTATTTATTCGGAAAAGAGATGAAAAAAACCTGAGAATCATCTCAGGCTTGGTCATTAAATCTTTTTCTCAATACTGAAAAGTGGAGAAAGTGGGCGTTTTTCATGGATACGTACGATAGCATCCCCTAGGAGATGAGCAATTGAAATCTGCTCAATCTTATCAATCAAACGCTCTTCTGGCAGATAGATGGTATCCAAAACAACCAATTTCTTAATAGCTGATTTTTGGATATTGTCCATAGCAGGACCAGAAAGAACTGGGTGCGTACAGCTTGCATAGACCTCAACAGCACCAGCTTCCGCAAGAGCATCTGCCGCATGACAAATCGTTCCAGCAGTATCAATCATATCATCAATCAAGATACAAGTCTTGCCTTCGACCTTACCGATGATGTTCATGACTTCACTAGTATTCATCTTATCAACGCTACGACGTTTATCAATAATAGCGATAGATGTTTTCAAAAATTCTGCCAACTTACGGGCACGAGTCACCCCTCCATGGTCTGGACTGACAACCACATAGTCAGAACCAACCATGCCACGACGCTCAAAATAATCCGCAATCAGAGGAGCCCCCATCAAGTGATCCACAGGAATATCAAAGAATCCTTGAATCTGCGCAGCATGCAAGTCGATTGTCAATAAACGATCCACTCCAGCTACTTCAAGCATATTTGCGACAAGTTTTGAAGTGATTGGCTCACGCGCTCTCGCCTTTCTATCCTGACGTGCATACCCATAGTAAGGCATGACAACATTGACAGATTCTGCACTCGCACGCTTCAAAGCATCTACCATAATCAAAATTTCAAGCAGATTGTCATTTACAGGCGAACTAGTTGATTGTAGGATAAAGACGTGTTTCCCACGGATTGATTCTTCGATGTTGACCTGAATCTCTCCATCTGAAAATTGGCGAACACTTGATTTCCCCAACTCTATCCCAATCTCCTGCGCTACACGTTTTGCCAATTCTTGATTAGAAGAAAGGGCAAACAGCTTTAAATCAGAAAAAGACATGATTTCCTCCGGTATATATGTATCGCTTGTGCTTTTCACAAGATTTTTCCATTTACCATTGTAGCGCTTTTTGCACTATTTTTCAATCAAAAATAAAAGAAGGGCACCATATTTGTGCCTCTGCATCATTCTTTTGAAAAATATTCTAGTTCATCAACTCATTGTGCTTCTCAACAAAGCGATAAGCCTGATAAAAACCATAAAGAGTAATAGCCATAACCACTGGAATCGCTAGTGGTAACTCTGTCTCTAATTCTACAAAAGGAGAGTTAAACAAGAAGTGAGTTCCCAAGGCTAAACCTAGAAAAATAAGGCCCTGTTTCTTGCCAACCTTCTTTCCTTTATAGACTCTGTAAAGCAAGTAAACACCTACTACAGCCAGACCTGAAAAAGTCCAGTGAGAGGCAATACCTGAGATGATACGCTCTAAAATTCTCGAAATAGTAAAGTCAAATCCCTCTGGCAAATCCGTACGAATGTAGCCAATATCCTCAATCATTTGGAATCCCAAACCAGAAGCAATACCTAGTAAAAACAAAGATTTTAATTTTCGCACAGGAATCAAAGCCAAAACAAAAACAAGTGGCAATAATTTCAAGGGCTCTTCTACCAAAGGAGCCACAATAGCACTTTCAAAGGCATTTAAAAATGCACTATCTGGGAAAAGAACCCCCAGCAAATCATGGATGTAGGTATTAGCAAAGCTAGACAACCAGCCTGAAAGGAACATCCCACCCAATAAAGACAAAATCAGGGCCTTCTTTGGCAATTCCCATTTTTTCCCAATACGGAAAAGGAAATAAAGAGCCGGAATCATGTAAAAGAGAGCTAGAAAGATAGAAACTCCCATCAGTCCATATTCCGCACCTGACATCGAACCGTCCGTATAGTAGATGGTTTCATACTGTAAACCAATACATAGCAATAAAATAAAAATAAATAGAATACTGTTTTTCTTCATACACTTTCTTTCTAAATGAATTTTTTACAACTCTACGACTGTCATACTTCCTGTATCCACATCGTAAATAGCACCAGAGATAATGACATCGTCTGGTATTAGGGGCGACTCGATAAGGAGTTTCATGTCCTCACGTACACTCTCCTCTATATCTTGGAAAGGCAAGAAATCCTGATCTGACACATCGACACCTAGTTCCTCTTTTAAATACTCCTGAAAAGGTCCATTTTCAAAGGTCTGAGCACCACAGTCTGTATGATGCAACACCACGATCTCTCTTGTCCCCATTTGTTGCTGGGAAATAACTAGCGAACGAATCATGTCCTCAGTCACTCGACCACCTGCATTCCGCAAGATATGAGCATCCCCAAGTGCCAAGCCTAGAGCTTGCGCAACGTGCAAACGTGAGTCCATACAGGTCACAATAGCTACTCTGGTTTTGGGTTTGAGTGGTAGATTTAACTTCCCATGTAGGGCAACATAAGCCTGATTGGCTTGCATAAACTGTTCAAAATACGACATGATTCCCTCCTCGAAAATTTGATAGTCAAATATTCTTCCTATCTTATCATTTTTAAGAGGATTTGTCACGGATTATGCAAAGACCTTTTTCAAAACTTCCTGAATCGTTGTCACCCCAATGACCTGAATTTCCTTGAGTGGAGTGATTCCTGTTAAGGAATTCTTAGGTACATAAATCTTAGTAAAACCCAGTTTAGCAGCTTCGTTGATGCGTTGTTCGATACGATTCACGCGCCGAATTTCTCCTGTCAAACCAAGCTCTCCCACAAAACATTCCTGAGGATTGGTTGGCTTGTCTTTATAACTCGAAGCAATGGCAACTGCAACCGCCAAGTCAATCGCAGGTTCATCCAATTTGACACCGCCAGCAGATTTAAGATAAGCATCCTGATTTTGCAAGAGAAGACCTGCCCGTTTTTCCAAAACAGCCATAATCAAACTCGCACGATTAAAATCAAGCCCTGTCGTCGTACGCTTGGCATTTCCAAACAT
>CAJNCB010000010.1:0-9189 GCA_905221155.1 bacterium
GATGTCTTAACTTTTTCGTAGACGTGCTCTGTATCTCCATTTGGAAGTTTCTTAGTTTCTACGAAGCGGTATCCTGGAATATCTTTCTTAGGTTGTTCGCCGTCTTCTGTTGGATAGTTTGGAATTACATTGCCATCTTTATCTTTATAAGTCGTTGTCACTTTCTCATAGATGTGTTTTGTATTTCCTTTTTCGTCTACTTCAGTTTTAACAATCTTGTATCCTGGGATATCTTTAGTTGGTTTAGTTCCATCTTCTGTTGGTGAAAGTGGGTTGCCATCTTTATCAACGAATGAAGTATCAGGACGAACTGTTGGAGTGTAAGTAGCTGTTACTGGTGTACCATTCTTATCTACACGTTTAACGGTTACGCCTGTTGCTTTACCTACGAAGTCAGGTTCTGGTGTGAAGGTTACTTTACCGTTTTCATCGATAGTGTATGTTCCTTCTCCTGGTACTTTCTTCTCAGTTGTGCCATCGTCAAATGTTGGTTTAACTGTTTCATCGATTTCTACTGGAACTTCCTTACCGTTGATTGTAACTTTTCCACCTTCAAATGTTGGTGTTCCTGATTGAGGTTGTCCTTTAGGACCTTCTGATTCAGTGTCTTTTGAAGTTGGTGATACTGGAACAACTACTGGAGTGTACTTAGCTGTGATTGGTGTACCGTTCTTATCTACACGTTTCACTGTTACACCTGTTGCTTGACCAGTGAAGTTCTTCTCTGGGGTAAAGGTTACTGTACCGTTTTCATCGATAGTGTATGTTCCTTCACCTGGTACTTTCTTCTCAGTTGTGCCATCATCAAATGTTGGTTTAACTGTTTCATCGATTTCTACAGTTTTCTCTTCACCGTTGACTGTTACTTTTCCACCTTCAAATGTTGGTGTTCCTGATTGAGTAGCACCTTGAACATTTGTAGTGATAACATCTGAACTTGTTGGTGTTGCTGGTTTTACAACTGGTGTGTAAGTAGCTTTAACTGGTGTTCCGTTCTTATCTTCGCGTTGAACTGTTACACCTGTTCCCTTACCTGTGAAGTTCTTCTCTGGGGTAAAGGTTACTGTGCCGTCTGGAGCTACTGTGTATGTTCCTTCACCTTCGATGGTTACTGAATCAACTGGATCTCCTGTTTTCGGATCTACCAATTGAGCTGGTTTATCAGATAATTCTACAGTTTTTTCTTCACCGTTAACTGTTGTTTTACCTGGTGTGAATACTGGTTTACCTGTTTGAGTTGAACCTTGAACATCTTCTGTTATAGCGTCTGTTCCTGTTGGTGTTACTGGTGCTACTGTTGGTGTGTATTTAGCTGTTACTGGTGTACCATTCTTATCTACACGTTTAACGGTTACGCCTGTTCCTTTGCCTGTGAAGTTCTTCTCTGGTGTGAAGGTTACTGTTCCATCTGGTGCAACTGTGTATGTTCCTTCGCCTGGAATAACTTTTTCTTTTGAACCATCTTCGAAGGTTGCTGGAGTATCATCATCCATTGGTACATTTGGATTACCTGGTGTGAAGGTTGGTTTACCAGTTTGTTCTTTACCTTGGATGTCTGTTGTTTCAGCTGGTTCTGCTGTTGGTGTTACAGGTGTTACTGTTGGAGTATATTTAGCTGTTACTGGAGTACCATTCTTATCTACACGTTTAACGGTTACGCCTGTTCCTTTGCCTGTGAAGTTCTTCTCTGGTGTGAAGGTTACTGTTCCATCTGGTGCAACTGTGTATGTTCCTTCGCCTGGAATAACTTTTTCTTTTGAACCATCTTCGAATGTCGCTGGAGTATCATCATCCATTGGTACTTCATCAGCCCCTGGTGTGAAGGTTGGTTTGCCAGTTTGTTCTTTACCTTGGATGTCTGTTGTTTCAGCTGGATCTGCTGTTGGAACTACTGGTGTTACTGTTGGGGTATATGTAGCTGTTGTTGGTGTTCCATTCACATCTTTCGCTTGAACTGTCGCTGGTACTGGAGTACCTACAAAGTCTTTGTTTGGTGTGAATGTTACTTTACCTGTTGTTGGTTCGATAGTGTATGTACCAACTGTGTTTCCTTTAGCATCTTTTGCCGGAATTGTTGTTTCATCAGTTGGGTTTCCAGTAGCTGGATCAATCAATTTCGCTGGTTGCTCATTATCAATCTTCATAGGAACTTTATCGTTACCTTGAGTGAATGTTGGAGTTCCTTCTTGAGTTTGTCCTTGTGCACCTTCAGATGTTGTTGGTGTTCCTGTTGGTTCTACCGGAGTGATGTTTGGAGTATAAGTTGTCGTTACTGGAGTTCCATTTGTATCTTTAGCTTGGATAGTAACTGGTTCAACTTCTCCTGCATATGTTTTATCAGTTGGTGTAAATACTGCAGTTGCTTTACCGTCTACAACTTTAAGTGTGTAAGTACCGATAACGTCTCCCGCTGGGTTTTTAGCTGGTACTGATGTAGCTGGTTGTCCATTTTCATCTAATAATGTAAATGAATCAGTTTTAAGTGGTACTTCTTTTTCAACACCGTTAACAGTTGCTTTACCAGGTTTGAATGTTACTTCTTTAGATTGTTCAACACCTTGTACATCTGTTGTTTCAGCTGGGTCTGCTGTTGGCGTTACGCCTACGATTGTTGGTGTGTAAGTAGTTTGTACTTTTGTTCCATTTTCATCTTCAGCTTGAACTTTAGCTGGTTGAACTTTACCAACATAAGTCTTATCAGTTGGCGTGAAGGTTACTTTGTTAGTAGCTGGGTCAATTGTGTATTCTCCAACCTTGTTACCTTTTTCATCCAATGCATCAACTGGACCAGTTGCTTCTGAGCCATCTGCATTCAACAATTTAGCTGAGTTTGCTTTGATTGGAACTGATTTCTTCTCACCACCAATTGTTGTTTCGCCTGGTGCAAATGAAACTGTTCCTTCTTGCGTTTCACCTTGAACTCCTGTTGATTCATCTGGAGTTGCTGTTGGGGTTACACCTACGATGTTTGGAGTGTAAGTAGTTGAAACTTTTGTTCCGTTCTTATCTTCTGCTTGAACCTTAGCTGGTACAACTTTACCAGTGTAAGTTTTGTCAGTTGGTGTGAATGTTACTTCACCTGTTGCTGGGTTTACAGTGTATTCCCCAACTTTATTTCCTTTTTCATCTAAAGCATCAACTGGACCAGTTGCTTCTGAGCCATCTGCATTGAGAAGTTTAACAGAGTTTTCTTTAATAGGAACTTCTGTATTTCCTGCTGTGAATGTAGGTATTCCTTTTTGTGTTTCACCTTGAATACCTGTTGAAGTAGATGGTTCTGCCGTTGGGGTTACTCCTGTTACAGTTGGTGTGTACTTAGCAGTAGCTGTTGCTGTTGCTGGTTGACCATTTTTGTCTTGACCTACTGGTGCTGTTAATGATACATCAATACCTTTAGCAGTTCCTGTAAATTGTGGTTCTGGTGTGAAGGTTACCGCTCCTGTTTCCGGATCGATTGTGTATGTTCCTTCACCTTTTACTGTTACTGTTTTTTCATCTGTTGGTTTTCCAGTTGCTGGATCTACCAATTTAGCTGGGTATTGTGCACTTGGTATTACCGCATCTGGTGCTGTTCCGTCACCATCTTTATCTACATCAATTGAGAATTTAGGTGTTTTCGTTTGTGGTTTACCTTGGATATCAGTTGATTCTTCTGGAGTTCCAACAATTTCTTTTGGAGTTACTGTTGGAATGTAACGACCATCCATAGATCCTTTAGCTGCTAAGCCAGAAAGCTGAACTTGTTCACTTACTAGGTCTAGTTGGTCTTTGGCGTCTCCTTCACCACCAATGATTTGGCGTCCTTCATTACCCCAACCAGTAGTATTTCCGTTGATATCAGTACGACGGATTGTGATACCATCTGCTGTACCTACGAAGTTTGCTTCTGGGATAAATTCTACATCTACATTTGCACCGTTATCAGTAATTTTATATTTACCTTGCCCTGGTACTACATAGTATCCATCTACTAGTTCAGCATCTGTTACTAATGTACCATCTGGTTTAACGATTTGTGACTTAACAGTTGTATCAATAGCATTATCTTTATCAAAATCATAGTTCTTTTGACCGTAGGCGTTAAATGCTACAGTAGATGTTTGAGTTGCACCTTGTACATCTGTTGTTTCTCTCTTAGTTCCACGAGGTGGGACTGTTTGTTGGATTTGGAAGTCTTCTACCTCACCTGAGTAGGCAATACCAGTAGCTTCCTTAACGTCAGCTTTATCGTATGCAATACGCAAACGAGTAGCTAGCTTAGTAGCACTTGTATCTACGTTTTGGTAGTCGTTTTTCCAAGTAAGTGTTACTTTTCCATCTTGTGTAACTTCTGTTACACCTGCACCTTCGCCTTCATCGAATTTACCATTGTTATTAAAGTCAATCCAACCGTTAACGTAAGCTTTAGCTTCTCCATCTAGGTGAGCATCGAAGGTCATTGAGTAAGTTCCATCATTAACTTTTTTAAGTTTGTAGTTGTCATTTGGAGCCACTTCGTCACCCATTAATTGACGAGCACCTTCATCCGCATTTCCAATACCATTGATATCATCATATACAAAAGCATTTGTTTTGTTAATTGGTGTTGTACGGACATCAACGTCAGCTGGAACAGATCCTAGGTATGGTTGTTTTTGTCCATCAGATTTAGAGATAGAGTGTGCTACACGACCATATGAAGCTGGAGCGTCCCCTTCATCTAGGACCATAAATCCTAGCATAGATCCTTGTTGACCTGCAGAAAAGATGTACATACCAATGTTTTTAGCATTACGCGTCATTACCAATGGAGTAGAGAAACCTGAATCACGGTGAGTTGAGACCGGTCCAAAAACTTGTGTCCCTAATCCATCTGTGTGATATTTACCATCTTCTGCTTTCATCGCAATAACAGTATCTGATGTCACAGTTGTATTGAAGAAGCCAGCTGCTTTATCCGCTTTGAATTTTTCAAAGGCTTGTTTCCCTGAACCATTAACAGTATATTCGACTCCAAGTTGTGTACTTTGTCCGTGTCCTGCTGAAGCTAATGTTCTTCTTTCATAAGTTTCTGCAGTATAAGAACGAGCAGTACTATATCTTGGTGTTGTGTTTGATAATTCAGTTACTAATTCAAATCCATCTCCATCTGTTTTATAGATTTCAACTTCAGATGAACCAGCTTCTTCCCCTGTTAAGAATACAACGTTTGAAGGTACTTCTTTCCCGTTTAAAGTTGATTTAACAGAGAATTCCACCCCTACGTTAGCTCCATCAACTACAGATTGAATAACTGTTTTACCTCGTGTATCCATTCCATTTGTTTTAGCAACAGAATATCCTCCTTGAGTTACTACTTTTAATTCTGCTGGTGTTCCATCTTTATATACGTTTTGTGCATTAGCATCGTATCCTGCTCCACCACGTTTTTTATACTCATCAGTAGAGTTAAATGGTGCCAACTTAGTAACTGTTAAGGTTACAACATATCCAGGTGAAATTTCTTGTGTGAATTTTGTTCCTACTTTAAGTCTATCACCTTCACCAAGATTTTCTACTGTTGCTTTACTGTTAGCAATATCGAACCATTTGATTTGTTTAGTCAAACGCTCTGTGTTTTTATCTGCATACTTCTTCCAGTGATTTGCTTGTTCTTCTTCTGAAAGAGGTGGTTCTGTTACAGTTTCAGCTATATCAGCTAATACATATGAGAACTTACCATCACGGTTGATTCCTGCGTTTTTCAACTCATTGTAAACTGCAAGGATTGATTCGTTAAGACGATCCAATTGAGCATCTACTTGCTCTTTTGTGACACTCTTATCAGCCAAAAGAGCTTTTGTTTCAGCAAGAACTGCTTGGTTTTTAGCGACCGCTGCTGTAACTGCTGCTTTATTCTCTTCTTTAACATCAGCCTTAGCAAGCTCAGTTTCAGCCAATTTGTTAGTTACTTCAGCTTCTGATGATACTTGTGTAAGAGTTGTTGTTGCTACTGAAAGAGCCTTTTCAGCTGGAGTAGCAGTTTTTTCTGCTTCAGCTTTTGCCGCTTCCTTATCAGCTGCTTCTTTCTTTTCTAAGCCAGCTGCATCAGATTCTGCCACAACTGTGCTCAAAGCTACAACAGATTCAACTTGTTTGTCTACTTCTACTTGATTAGCATCTTCTTTTGCAAGAGTTGCTTTAGCTGTTGCCAATACCTCTTTAGCTGAACTTACTACTGAAGCATCTGCGTATTTAGCGTTAGAAAGTTTAGATTCTAAAGCAGCAACTTTAGCTTCAAGTGTAGCCTTATTTACTTTTTTAGCTTCCTCTGCTTTAACTTCAGATTTCGCTTCTTCTGCTTTTGTTGTCTCAGGTTTCACATCTGCAGTATTTTGATCAGCTTTTTCATCTGTAGCCGTTGCTGTTGCTGCTACTGATGCTTCTGCACCTTGTACTTCCGTCGCTGATACCGCGCCATTACCTAGGAACATCAAACCAGCCGCAATTGCTACTGAAGCTGCACCAAAGCTATACTTACGAATACCGTAACGAATGTACTTCTCCGTTCTAAAATCCTGTTGTTTATTTTTCATTTAGAATGAAATCCTCCTTATTTTTTTGTCGCTTCCAATTTAATTGATACTAAAACTTCTTACGAAAAATAAATTCATTAACATAGGAAATTATATATATCAAAAAAACGTTTCTAGCATACAGATTAATAATACCATATTCATCTTCTCAAATCAAATAAATCAACAATTTATTTTCAATATATTAAATATATTATTGTTTTTGTGCATATTTGAATTACTATTCACTTTGAAATCTTTTATATATTTAAATAATCTTATTAAATCCAAAACCAAATGAGTCATTTCGGTTCTAAGAGATTGCATCCGTTAATCAGCCTGTTTACCACCTCTAATTATAATAGCAAAAAGCTGATGAATCATTCGATTCATCAGCTTTAGGAATGATATGTTTATTGCAAACAAATCATATCAATTAGAAACCTTAATCTTCTTTCTTCTTGCGAGCTACAAGACCAAATCCGCTCAATACTCCGAGAAGTCCAAGTGCTGCAAGGCTAGCATTGTCTTCTGTACCAGTATTTGGCAATTCGCGCTTAGCTTCAGCTTCTTTCACTGCCGTTGCTTGTACTGGTTGTGCTGGAGTAGCCGGTACTTGAGGCATAGCTGGCTGTTCAGGCATTGCTGGAGTTACTGGCTCTACCGGTTGTACTGGTTGAGTTGGGTCAACTGGAGTTGGTGTTTGAACTTTTCTGAAGATATGTCTGATATTTCCATTTGGATCTGTCACTGTCTTCACATATTCGTAACCTGGAATTGTTCCTGGTTCTTTAGAACCTGGCTCAGTTGGTTTCAATGGATTTCCATTCTCATCAGTCCAAGTAGTTGTATTTTGCTTACCTGGCTCTGTTTGAGGAATAAGTGGTGTTGAAACTTTTTCATAAACGTGTTCAATATCGCCATTTGGAAGTTTCTTAGTCTCTACGAAGCGGTAACCTGGGATATCTTTCTTAGGTTGTTCGCCGTCTTCTGTTGGATAGTTTGGAATTTCGTTGCCATCTTTATCCTTGTAACTTGTCTTAACTTTTTCGTAAACGTGCTCTGTATCTCCGTTTGGAAGAGTCTTAGTTTCAACGAAGCGGTAACCTGGGATATCTTTCTTAGGTTGTTCGCCGTCTTCTGTTGGATAGTTTGGAATTTCGTTGCCATCTTTATCCTTGTAACTTGTCTTAACTTTTTCGTAGACGTGCTCTGTATCTCCGTTTGGAAGAGTCTTAGTTTCAACGAAGCGGTAACCTGGGATATCTTTCTTAGGAGTTGTACCTTCTTCAGTAGTCGTTCCTGGAATTACATTACCATCTTTATCTTTATGAGTTGTTGTAACTTTTTCATAGATGTGTTTTGTATTTCCTTTTTCGTCTACTTCAGTTTTAACAACTTTGTATCCTGGAATTACTTCAGATGGTGTCTTTCCATCTTTAGATGGAATTAATTCAGTTTCTTTTCCATCTTTACCTACAACCACAAATTTAGTATCAGGACGAACTGTTGGAGTGTAAGTAGCTGTTACAGGGGTACCATTCTTATCTACACGTTTAACGGTTACGCCTGTTGCTTTACCTACGAAGTCAGGTTCTGGGGTGAAGGTTACTTTACCGTTTTCATCGATAGTGTATGTTCCTTCTCCTGGTACTTTCTTCTCAGTTGTGCCATCGTCAAATGTTGGTTTAACAGTTTCATCGATTGGTACATTAGGGTTTCCTGGTTTGAATTCAGGTGTTCCTGTTTGTGGTTGCCCTTTAGGCCCTTCAGATTCTGCAGGTGTTCCTTCTGGAGTTACTGGAGTTACTGTTGGGGTGTATTTTGCCGTTACCGGGGTACCGTTCTTATCTACACGTTTAACTGTTACTCCTGTTCCTTTACCTGTGAATGTTTTCTCAGGTACGAATGTTACTGTTCCATCTGGTGCAACTGTGTATGTTCCTTCTCCTGGAATTGTCTTAGTTGTTGATCCATCTTCGAAGGTTGCTGGTACTTCATCGTCCATTGGTACGTCTGGGTTACCTGGTGTGAATGTTGGTTTACCGTTTTGTTCTTTACCTTGGATGTCTGTTGTTTCAGCTGGGTCTGCAGTTGGGGTTACCGGAGTCACGTTTGGTGTATATTTAGCTGTTACCGGGGTACCGTTCTTATCTACACGTTTAACTGTTACTCCTGTTCCTTTACCTGTGAATGTTTTCTCAGGTACGAATGTTACTGTTCCATCTGGTGCAACTGTGTATGTTCCTTCTCCTGGAATTGTCTTAGTTGTTGATCCATCTTCGAAGGTTGCTGGTACTTCATCGTCCATTGGTACGTCTGGGTTACCTGGTGTGAATGTTGGTTTACCGTTTTGTTCTTTACCTTGGATGTCTGTTGTTTCAGCTGGGTCTGCAGTTGGAGTTACCGGAGTCACGTTTGGTGTATATTTAGCTGTTACTGGGGTACCATTCTTATCTACACGTTTAACCGTTACGCCTGTTCCTTTACCTGTGAATGTCTTCTCTGGTGTGAACGTTACTGTGCCGTCTGGTGCTACTGTGTATGTTCCTTCTCCTGGGATGACTTTTTCTGTTGAACCATCTTCGAAGGTTGCTGGTACTTCATCGTCCATTGGTACGTCTGGGTTACCTGGTGTGAATGTTGGTTTACCGTT
>CAJNCB010000011.1:0-7998 GCA_905221155.1 bacterium
ATAGCCTTATCTATAGTGTAAAATAGTATTTAATAATGATATTAAAGTTAAATAGCATTTGATAAAGAGTGTATAAAGTGTTTGGGATATAAAGAAAACACTATATTACCGATAGGTAAAATAGTATTTAATAAAATAGCTTGATTGATTTTTGAAAAGGGGTAAAAAGGGCAGAAAAAATCCCGAATTTCTCGGGATTTTGGTTAGATTGTGTATGAGTGCGCCCCTAACACGTCTAAGAAGTCCTGTATTTCGGCTTTAGGCAGTGTGTTGCGTCTGCGTCCCTTTTTCCCTGCATTCTTCCAATCAGACGCCTTAAACGGCTTGTCTGTAAGCTTAAACGAGTTAATCCAGTCCATTTTCTCGGCTACAGTCATATCAGTAGAAGCAAGCTCGTCAATCGTCCATAGACCTTCACGGAACCCACGGACGCAAGATGTAAGCTTAGTCCATTCTAAACCAGTCTTTTCAAAAACTCTTGTACCTGTAGCATTCGTGAGGATTTTTGTAAAGAAGATATCCCAATGCTTTTCAGTTCGCAAGGCTGAGCAAAGTTCTTTCTTTTGCTGGTACAAGACCGCTTCGTTTACGTCCTGATACGGCACGGTGCGGAAGTTGGCGATTTCATAGGTAGAGCCATTAAAATCAACTTGAACCGTTGTCATAGAAGCTTTGTCTGGCTTGCGTTTAAGGTCAAAGTCCATAGAGACTTTTCTAGTTACGGGAACAACTTTAAATAATGAGCCTTGGGAAAGCTCTTTAAAAGTTGTCCAAACGTCGTCAGAGTAAGCTACACGATCATCACGGGATAGACTGGCTTCAATGAACCACTGACGGTCTTCAATAGAACCGCTGGCGTACGGGCTTTTTGTTGAGTTGTGGGCGCATACGCCACAAGTCTCTGGAGCCATGTTTCCACGGGTCGTCAAGTTTAGAAGCTGGGTCTGGTGGTGCTTGATTTCCCAAATACTATCATCTGTGTTGTTTGTTAAGTAGTTACGGCTTTCTCGTGTTAAATCAACAAACCCGTATAGGTCAAAGGCTTCTAGAGTCTCAACGTCGGGGATATCTGCGATAAATCCGTCAGTTGTGACACTATACACCCGATAACCTTTCTTATCAGCTTCGTTCATGGTAGCATAGAGCAAGGCACGAACATAAGAAGTAGTAAGGCAGGCGCTGACAGGGTTAGTGATTGCGGAGTCGCCCAGTTGCGTCATTTCTTGGGAATATGCGTCCCACGTCGACTTATCCACAACATTCTGCGCATTTTTCCCATAAATTGCATTAACCATGGTTTTCAAAATCAGCTCTTCAAGACTTTTCTTACCGTGGGTTTTCTTCGCCTTGCGTCTATCCTCAACTAACATTTTTACAGCGTGTGCAAGTGAGTGAGACGGTTTCCCGTCTTTAAGGCGGTAGTTAAGCACCCAGCCACGTTCCACCTCGATTACAGCGCCTAAACGTAGCGCCAGATACAACTCAGGACCGCAAGCGTACACTCTATCCATACCTTTAGACGTGAGGGGGCTGATAAGCCTGCCCTCGACGTTTACAGGTAGGCAAGGCTGCAATACACTTTCAGGGAAAGTGTAAGACACACGGGCAAAAAGAGGGGTCATAGGGTCATACTCGCCCTTATCATTTAGAAAGGTATCAAGAGTAAGTTTAGTATTTCTTAATTCAACTTTTACGGGATTGTCCCAATCAATGTCTGGAACAAGACACATGCCCGTAGGGTACGCATTTTGTAAATCAAAATCGTTAGTAAGACCTTTAAACCAGCCGATTTCCATAGACGCATTAAGTCCGCCATGATATGCTTGACTAGAGTACATTAGAATATCTCTCACACGTTCATTGACTGGCTCTTTATTACTTGCGACAAGAAAACCAGGGTTCACGGTGTCTTTAACAAGACCCTTTTTGACCCTCTGAATACCACGGTATTCACGGTCAAAATCTTCATTGCTCTCTACACCTAGATAATCTTTCATGAGCTTTCTGACAACCTTGGCAGTCGCAGAAGTCAAAGTAACCGCCATTTCACGATTATATCCGTAGAGAGCAGACGCATAAAGCATAGTTACAGTAGCGTCACGGCTTGCGTACTCGAAGTAAAGGCACGGGTCTGCGTTAAGAAAAGCGTCCATATGCTCTTTATCGATAGAAGAGTCGGCAAGTTTCGGGATCTTCACGGCGTCCCCGAGGTCAGCAAGGCTTTTCTTTCCAGCTGGCGCCTGCGCCATTGTGTCCCTGAAATTCAAGGTTAAGGGGTAAAGGTAAGAATTACCAGCATACCCTTTCTTTCTTGATTTAACGGTACGTGATACAGGATTGAGAGAGATTGCGCCCCCTTGGATTTCAGATAGGTATCTGAGATAGAAATCATAGTCGTTAGTTGTCTTGAGGGTTGAGATATCAACCTTTCCAGCGTGACAAACTAACGTCACGTTATGTTTATTAGGGAAGTCATGGCGTAGCCGTGACCATTTCCATTTGCGATACTGGGGCGGTGCAAACTTGTTGATACTACCGTTATCGTGTCCCTCGTCAATCGTGTATTTTACGGCTTCCCACTTTCCAGCGTCATTCTTGAAAAGTGGGTGGACTTTGTGAGAGTCGGCGACCATAGCGTCTTTATCGTTGTACCGTTTCCAGATTTGCTGACCTGCCCCGTTGAAGCCTACGCAGGCTTCATGGTAAACGTACTTAGACGACTCGAAAGAAGTATAGTTTATGTCGTCCAAAATCTTTGCTAATGCGGTATCTAGAGAAAGTAGCTCGTCCCCTGTAGCAAGAAAAATGTACTCATAGAGATAGTTTTGGACGACTAGGGAAAATTGCCATGATATGATTTCCCTCGGCTCCCCGACCCACTCTGCGTCGAACCCGATTAAAAGTGAAGATTTTTCGGATTGTACGGATTTCATTGTTTCGAAAACGTTGAAATTTGACAACTTAGGCAAGGCAGTTTCCATATTTATTTGAGTGGGGGTCATTTTATAGTCTGGGACTCCCATACTGGAAATTGACCCCCATGCCAAACCCCTTGATTTATAAGGGTTTTTATTTTCGGTTGCTTGTGACCTAAATTTTAGGTCACAAGTTCTGACCATTTTTGACTTTAATAAATGTGGTTTTTGGTTGGATGGGTCAATTTCTTCTTCATGACTCTCTAAAAAGAATTGACCCCCACCTAAACCCTTGGTATCACTGAGTTTGTAGCGTTTTTTGTTTTCTCTATTTTGGTCAAGGTCACAAGTTAGGAAGTCTTGTCTGATTTGGGGGTTTGTGATTTGTGTAATGTTCGGGAAATCCAAACCTTTAGGCGTTAAGTTCTTAATATATTCGGAAAGTGTTGTTACACGTCTAAAACATTTTTGGGTTGTGATTTCTTCTATCACTCGTTGACCGTCGTAGTTTTTTCTTGTGTACCCGATTTCTGTTTCTACGAAGCCGATTTTTTCAACATTTGTCTTGACATTCTGAAAATTTAGTTGCAACATAAAAGGCACCTTTCTATCTTTTTGGCTTTAAGAGTGAACCCCCAAAAAGCTACAAAAAGATATAAAAGTGCCTGTAATCTGCTTGACAAAAGTGCGCGCTTCTTATATACTAGTTGTAAGAGGTTGCGGATAGCTTCGAAATCAAGTTTTTGCCGACCTAGTTTCGAAGCTAAAGACTCTTAAATTTTGTAAATTTTAAACACAATCATTATACCATAAAAGGCGCTTTCAGAAAAGTGCTTTTTATGTTTTTTATGCAGAAATTTTCACTACTTGCATACAGGAAAGTAGTTATTTCATGCAAAAAAGGGCGTATATCCCTCTATACAACCATTATGCACTAACTTTTCTCACTTCCTGAGATTTTGGCTTAAAGTCTCTCCCTACTGCGCCAATGCTTTTGCTATAGCTCTAGTATCAGATATAATCTTTTTTCCGAAAAATCGCAATTTTTCCGAAAAATGATTTTGCTAAAAATTGTGCATAAAAAGAAGACGCTGTTAGCGTCTTTTTGTATGTGAATTTTCCATTTTAAGTTTCCTAATATCAAGATAAATCTTGATTTCTTTCAAGTAATTTTATTTATTTAGTATTGACCGAACAACAATTTTTCTTCTGCTCCTTCGCACCATTCTTTCAGCCAGTTGTAACGCTTATAGTCTTTGTGTCGTTGTTCTTCAAAAGCTTTGGCTTCTTCTGTGTTGGCGTAGTCTTCAAGTTTGATGTATGTTGCGTTTGTCTTTCTATAGTCGTGTAGAAAATCGAATGAGTAAGGATATTCTACTTCATACTTTAGAGTACCTTTTCTCGTATCAACGATTATAGCTTCTTCATAACGTGGTATATCGATTTTCTCTCCTGCTACGTACTCATTCAGTTCTTTATCTGCGATAAAGTCGTATGATCTATACCTGTCAAACGCAACTTCTACTATGTCATACTCTTTATTTCTAATTTGTTCTGTTAGTTTTACAAAAGTTTCTTGCTTCTCTGGGAAAGATTTTCTAAGTTCTTTTAACTCTTCTTTTCTTTCTGCTAGTTCTTGCTCCAGCTCCTGCTTCCGCTCTTTTCTATCAATTCGGTTCTGGCGCTGGCGTTCATTCCGTCGCTTGCGCTTCTCTTCCAAAATTGCTTTTACTTTGGCTTCGTCTTTTTCTACTTCGTCTTTGGTATAGATGAAAATACCGTCTCTAGAGTAATAGTGCATTTCCCTGCCAAACGCTCCTTCTTTTGGTGCATATCCCTCTTTCAGCCATTGATTTTCAGTTAGTTCAGCAGTTTTGGCAGGTTTCAAGCGACAGACTGCATTGCAGTCGTATCTATAGGTGCCGTCTTCGTCTTTGACGAATTTATCAAACTTTGCGCCTGTGATTAGCTTGTAACCTTTCTTTTTCCACTCATCTTCTGTAAGCAAAAAATCGGGTTCAAAATCGTGTCGGTTTTCCATTTGAAAACCTCCTTTTTTAATAGATTTAGAGAGTATTTCTCTACCTCTATTATACCATTTTTCAGACTTAAAAACTTGCTGAAAACGTTGATTTAATGGGGTTTCTAGCACTTTTTTAATGTCTGATTTTGTAAGAAAAGTAATGATTTTTTTCTCTGATTTGGGTTGCTGATTTGCTTTTCTTTTCTTGGCTGCTGAAAACAAAATTTTTTTATCTCTTTTTTTGTTTTGCAGGCTAAAAATTTTTTCAATGATCATCGAAAGATGACCTTTGAAAAATAATTTTTTTCTGACGACAATAGCGAAGCGGTCGTCAGTCGTCTCGCATTCGAGACGAAAGAGCGATAGCAGGAAAGGCGCCCCAAGCCTTTTCGGCAGAGCGTTAACTGTTTACCCATATGTTAAATTTCGTAGAAATTTTGCATGGGTAAACAGTTAACTGCCACTTTCGTGGCATAGCGAGAAAATTTAATATATTTCAGATTTAAGGTTTTCGAGTTGGTTTTCATCTGATTTAGAGATGAAATTTTGAGATTTTGACTCTCAAAATTCTCTCTTTTTTCTCTCTTTTCTCTTCAAAATTTGGGTTGTGGATAACTCATGTAGTAGTAGATTTTTTATTTTTTGCGTTTTCTGGCATAATAGATAGTGGATATAATTGACTGATTGGAGCAAGCCAAAGGATAAAAATAACTCTACTAAAATCGATTTTCTTAAAAGTGTTTTGTCTACTTTTTATTTTTAAAAAATATGGCATAATAGTATTAGAGAATATTGATTGATGTGGAGTACGAAAACCAAGAGGAAAAATAGAGACGAAAAAGCCTGTTTTAGACTAGGCTTTTTCTAGAACATAAAAAGTAAAAGAATAAAAAAAAAGAAAAACTAAAAGAAAATAAAAAGAATTAAGAAGAAAAAAGACAAACCCAATAAATAGCACTTTCTAAAATACTAAATAAGAAAAATAAAGGTAAAGAAAGGAATTAAACGATAGTGTTTAGTTAAGTGTTATCAAGTGGTCCATATACCGATTTACTCCATATACAGTCGTTCCCGAGTTGTCACTACTTCGGCGTGCCCAAAAGTGATTGTCAAGGTCGAGACAGAAAAATGACTGCTTATGTCATGGCATAGACATGTTGCAAAAAAGTTGCCTACGGGGGTCTTCGAACCTCCTCCCCTTCGGGGCTTGAACAGGTTCGACTCAAAGGTTTAATATTCTTTACTAAAATTTTAGAAAAGAGGTCACTATGGATAGCGGAAATAACACAACTAAGCAAGGTCGTTGGGCAAGAAAGCGTAAAGCTCGCTCAAAGAAGAAGAAAACGTACCGCCAAAAGTTTATATCACGTCTACAAGAGATGTTTGAAGCTGGAAAAGGTTCCAAACGTTCTATGGACAAAACTACAGGCGATACAAAAGGTAAAATATACTCTGAACAAACCTATCGCACGTACCGAAAGCAATTTGGGTATTTTGCGGATTGGGTTGCAAAAACACACCCAGAAGCTCTTACACTAGAAGATACTCACAAGTTCGCTAATGAGTATCTACAACACTTAATAGATAGAGAAATCTCTCCATACACGATTGCAACTGTAAAGGCTGCAATGGCGAAGATTTACGGGGTAAGTTCGGCGTCTTTTATGAAAACGCCTGAACGGGAACGCTCAGGCATTAAAAGAAGCAGGTACAACGTAGCAAGTGATAAACACATATCAGAAGCTACAGAAAGCCGTCTGGCACGGTTTACCAGTGCCACGGGCTTGCGTAGGTCTGAAATGCTGAAAATCACTTCTGATGATCTATTTTTTGAGAATGGCAAGGCGTATCTAAACGTTAGCAAGGGTACGAAAGGCGGTAAAGCTAGGGTCGTAGAGATTATGGGCGCTTCAGAGGAAGAGACAAAGAATATAGTGGAATTTATCCAATCTAAAAAGGGAAGACTCTTTCCCAAACTGCATTCAAACTATGATAATCATAGATACAGAGGTGCGTATGCCATGCGCTTATACATGCACTACGCTAGGAATGAAAAAGATATCCCAAGAGCCGACCGCTACGTTATGCGCAAGGACAGGGCAGGAGAAACATTTGATAAACGTGCCATGCTAATGGTTACGAAAAATCTCGGGCATAATCGCATTGATGTGATTGCTCAATCTTACTTATACCAATAACAAAATTATAAAAACTTGAGTAAAAATTAAAGAAAAAACGGGGTGCATTACACTCCGTTTTTATTTTGTCTTAATTCTGCTTATTCGCCATTTCTTCGTTGATTTCGCAGTTTTCTGTGATTGCTTCAAGCTGTTCTTCTTTCTCTTCAAGGCTGAACACGATTTGTTTATTATGTTCTGTACTCTCAATAAAGTTCACTAGCAAGCTAGAGAATGCCAAACCGTCCTCCAGACGCTCCAGTAAATGCTCTTCTACTAGCTTCTTCACAATGTTCTGCGTAGTAGGATAAGACAGTTCAAGAGCTTTAGAAAGGTGTTTTAAAGGCTTGATATAGGTCTTTCTGCCGTCTAACGTTTGGGCATGGTGCCATAGGTAGGCAAGCACTTTAGGGGCGTGATCTTCGTTAATTCCTACGCCGTATAGCATGATTTGGAACAACAAGCGTTCAAGAACCTTTTTATCAGCTGATTTTTTGCTGATTTCAAGCACCTCGGACTCATGTAGCAAATGCTTTTTAGACACCATAGAAAGGCTTGTTGTGTGGTCGTCTGTTGATTTAAACGGGCGTCCTCGCTTCAACTTAGGACTATTGGGCTTGCTACTTGATTTAGAAGGGCGTACACGCTTCGTCTCAGCACCTGCTTTGCTCACTACTTCCACTTTTGGCAATGCTGTAGCTGGTGCTGGTGGTGGTACTTGTTCCACGACTGGGCGACTTTCTGCTTTTCTAATCGGGTCTTTTCGCATTTTGTCTCCTGCTCTGAGTATTGAGTCTTCTCTAACATTTTGATTTTCCATATCATTTTACCATAAAATACTATTTAAAGATTTTAAAAAAGTATTTTATCCTTTCCTTAATTT
>CAJNCB010000012.1:0-7964 GCA_905221155.1 bacterium
ATAGCTTTATCTATAGTGTAAAATAGTATTTGATAATGATATTAAAGTTAAATAGCATTTGATAAAGAGTGTATAAACTAATTGAGATATAAAGAAAATACTATATTACCGATAGGTAAAATAGCATTTAATAAAATGGCTTGATTGATTTTTGAAAAGGGTCAAAAAAGGCAGAAAAAATCCCAATTTCTTGGGATTTTGGTTAGATTGTATATGAATGAGCGCCTAGAATGTCCAGAAAGTCTTGGATTTCAGCTTTAGGCAGTGCGTTGACCTGTCGGTCAGCTCTACGGGCGTTTTTCCAGTCAGAAGCTTTAAAACGCTTGTCTGATAAGCCTAAAGCGTTTATCCAGTTGCATTTATCGTCTATAGAGCCGTCATTAAGCTTGTCAATGACCCAGAGCCCTTTTCTATGACCCATGACACAAGACGTTAATTTAGCCCATTCTAAGCCTGTATCACGCCTTATTTTCTTACCAGTAGCATTTGCGCTTACCTTGGCGTAGAATAGCTCCCAATGAGCTTCCGTGCGTAGTACAGAACATAAAGCCTTTTTCTGCTCGTACATTCTAGCTTCATCTACAGTCTCGTAAGGTAAAGTCTTGAAATTGGCGATTTCATAGCTTTTGCCGTTAAAGTCAACTTTTACCGTCTGGAAAGAGTCTCTGTCGGGTTTTCTCTTTAAATCGAAGTCCATTGAGACTTTTCTTTCAACGTCTACAACCTTGAATAGAGCGCCTTTAGATAAATCTTTAAAGGTTGTCCATTGGGTGTCGTGATAGGCTATCCTATCATCACGTTCTAACGATTTACTGATAAACCAGTCTCTATCCTCAATGGAACCGCTAGGGTACGGGCTTTTAGTTGAATTGTGGGCGCATACTCCAGAAGTGGTGGGCGCCATGTTCCCCCGTGTTGTGAGATTGAGAAGCTGGGTCTGGTGGTGCTTGATTTCCCAAATGCTAGTATCAGTACCTTTAGTCAGGAAGCCACGGCTTTCACGTGTAAGGTCTTCAAATCCATACAGTTCAAAGGCTTCTAAAGTCTCCACGTCGGGAATGTCAGCGATAAAGCCGTCTGTAGTAACAGAATACACGCTATAACCCTTTTCGTTAGCTTCGTTCATTGTAGCAAGTAGCAAGGCACGTACATAGGCGGTAGTCAGACTGGCGCTGACGGGATTGGTAATGGCTGAGTCTCCAAGTTGTGTCATTTCTTGCTCATAAGCGTTCCATGTACTCTTATCAACAACGTTTTGGGCATTCTTACCATATCCAGAGTTAACCATAGTTTTCAGCGTCAACTCTTCAATACATTTCAATCCATAACGCTTTTTAGCCTTTCTACGGTCTTCAACAAGGTTTAGAACGGCATAGCCGAGGGAACGAGACTCTTTGCCGTCTTTCTGCAACGCATTTAATACCCAACCACGTTCGATTTCGATTGTGGCACCGAGTTTTAACGCTAGATAAAGCTCGGATCCACAAGCGTATACTCTATCTAAGCCTTTAGAGGTACGTGGATAGATAAGTCTGCCCTCGACGTTTACGGGGATACAAGGGTAAAGCACTGTTTTAGGAAAACTAAAGCGTACACGTGCGATAAGCGGTAGCATAGGATTATACTTGCCATTGACTTTAAAGTCGGAAAGTTTTAGTTTTTCATTGTCAAAAGTGCGCTTGATTGGATTTTCCCAATCGATATCAGGCACAAGACACATCGCCGTAGGATACGCATTTTGTAAATCAAAGTCGTTGGTTAAGCCCTCAATCCACCCGATTTCAGTAGAAGCGTTTAAGCCCCCGTGATATGCTTCTGATGAATACATTTGGATATCACGAACCCGTTCGTTTATCGGCTCTTTATTGGAAGCCATAAGAAAACCAGGGGCAACAGAATTTTTTACTAAGCCTTTCTTAACACGCTGAACCCCCCGATAAACCCTGTCGAAGTCTTCGTTTGACTCAACGCCTAGGTATTCTTTCATTGACTTGCGCATAGCTCGGGCGGTTGCTGATGTGAGAGTTACAGCCATTTCACGATTATATCCATAGAGTGCAGAAGCATATAGAACTGTTACAGTTGCGTCCCTGCTGGCGTATTCGAAGAATAAAGCAGGGTCGTCATTTAGCACTTTATCCATACGCTCTTTATCAATGGCTTCATCAGAGAGCTTGCTGATCTTTACGGCTTCGCCTAGGTCAGCAAGGCTCTTTTTACCAGCAGGCGCTTGCCCCATAGTGTCACGGAAGTTTAGAGTTAGTGGATAAAGGTATCTGTTACTAGCATAGCCCTTTTTACGTGAGCGTACAGTCCTAGTAATAGGATTTAGAGAAATGGCACCGCCCTGAATGTCTGAGATATATCTTAAATAAAAATCATAGTCAGAGCTACTTTTAAGGGTCGTCAAGTCAACTTTTCCTGTATGACAAACAATGGTTACATTGTGTTTATACGGGAAAATGTTGCGCTGACGAGACCATTTCCAGTCTCGGGCATAGGTCTTGGCGTACTTGTCGATAAGACCTTTTTCGTGTCCTTTGTCGATAGTGTAAGAGGCAGGCTCCCACCCACCTTTTTCATTCTGAAAAAGAGGGTGGATAATACCGCTATGAGTAATAAGGTCATGCTTACTTTCAAATCGTTTCCAGACAGGCTGACCGCTACCATTGAAGCCTGTACAGGCTTCTTGGTAAGCGTACAGACTGGCTTCAAAGCTAGTATAGTTGATATCATCTAGGATTTTCCCTAGAGCTATATCAAGGCTTAAAAGTTCGCAGGAATTAGTGATAAAAACATACTCGTACAAGTATTTTTCTACAACTAGGGAAAATTGCCAAGAAAGGATTTCCCTAGGCTCTCCAACCCATTCACTATCGAACCCAATCAGAAGAGACGGTTTTTCAGAATGTACGGCTTTCATGGTTTCGAATTGGTCGAAGTTGGAGAGCCGAGGTCGGAGATTTTCCATAGATATATGGGTGGGGGTCAAATCTGAGTTTGGGTATCCCATACTTGGATTTGACCCCGCCCCTTTAACCCTTGATACATAAGGGTTTTCAATTTTGGTTGCTTGGGAATATTTCAAATATTCCCAAGCACTGACCATTTTTGACTTTAATAAAGATGTAAGTAAGGGTTTTTGCTCTTTTTCTCCCTTTTGGTCTTTCAAAAAGATTTGACCCCGCCCTAAACCCTTGCTACGACTGACTTTGTAGGGGTTTGGAGATTTGTGATTTTGGGCATATTCCCAAGTTAGAAAATCTTTGTGGATTTTAGGGTTTGTGATTTGTGTAATGTTCGGGAAATCCAAACCTTTTCCGTTCAAGTTCTTAATATATTCGGATAATATTGTTATCCGTCTAAAGCAAAATTGGTCTGTAATTGGGATTGTGCCATTATTTAAAGTTTTCTTGAAACCTACCTCTGTTTCTACAAACCCAATTTTTTTTATTTCAGTCTTGACATTTTCTAAATTCAGTTGCAACATAAAAAGCACCTTTCTATCTTTTTGGCTTTAAGAGTGAACCTCTAAAGCTACAAAAAGATATAAAAGTGCCTTTAATTTACTTGACAAAAAAGCTCTCTTTATATATACTAGTTGTAAGAGGTTGCGGATAGCTTCGAAATAAATAGTTTTCCCGACTAGTTTCGAAGCTAAGACTCTTATTATTTTTTAAATTTAACACAAACATTATATCATAAAAAGCACTTCTATGAAAGTGCTTTTTATGTTTTTTATGCATAAATTTTTCCTACTTTCCTGCAAGAAAGTAGTGTATTCATGCAAAAATCAGCGCATATCACGATATACAAGCATTATGCACTGACTTTCTGGAACTCTTAAAAATTATGGCTGATTTTCTCTCCCTAGTGCGCCAAGGTTTTGCCTACAGCTCCAGTATCAGATATAATCTTTTTTCCGAAAAATCGCAATTTTTCTGACAGATGATTTTGCTAAAAATTGTGCATAAAAAGAAGACGCTTCTAGCGTCTTTTTGTATGTGAATTTTCCATTTTAAGTTTCCTAATACCATGATTTATCATGGTTTCTTTCAAGTAATTTTATTTGATTTAGTATTGACCGAACATCAATTTTTCTTCTGCTTCTTTGCACCATTTTTTCAGCCATATGTAACGTTTAAAGTCTTTGTGGCGTTGCTCTTCGAAAGCTTTAGCTTCTTCTGTGGTAGCGTAGTCTTCAAGCTTTACAGGTATTGCGTTTGTCTTTCTGTAGCGGTGTAAAAAGTCTGGTTCGTAGGGATAATCTATATCATACTCTAAAGTTCCTTTTCTTGTGTCTACAATCACGGCTGGGTCTTTGTAGGTTGGTATGTAAATCTTCTCGCCTGATACGTATTCATTTAGCTCTGTCTCTGCTATAAAGTCGTATGTTCGATATCGATCAAAAGCGACTTCCACTATATCGTACTCTTTGCTTCTGATTTGTTCTGTTAGCTTTTCCAACTGTATTTGTTTCTCTGGGAAAGAATTTTTTAGTTCTTTAAGCTCTGCTTTGCTTTCAGTTAGTTGTTGCTCCAGCTCCTGCTTCCGCTCTTTCCTGTCAATCCTATTCTGTCTCTGGCGCTCGTTCCGTGCCTTGCGCTTCTCGTCAAGAATTTGTTTGGCTTTTTCTTCATTCTGTTCTACTTCATCTCTTGTATAGATGAAAATCCCGTTCTGTGAGTAATAGTGCATTTCACGTCCAAAAGCTCCTTCTTTTGGCACGTATCCTGACTTCAGCCATTCATTTGTAGTAAGTTCTGCCTTGTCTGCTTTCTTTAAGCGACAGACTGCGTAAACGTCATAGCGATTTTCTCCATACTCTCCTTTTACTGCTTTAGCTCTCGTGATGAGCTTATAGCCTTGCCTTTTCCATTCCTGTTCTGTCAGGAGGACGCCTGCTTCAAAATCGTTGCGGTTTTCCATTTGAAAACCTCCTTTTTTAATAGATTTAGGAACTTTTTTTCCTACCTCTATTATACCATTTTTCAGACTTAAAAACACGCTGTAAACGTTGATTTGACGGGGTTTCTAGCACTTTTTAAATGTCTGATTTTGTAAGAAAAGTAATGATTTTTTATCTGGTTTTATTGCTGATTTGCTTTTCTTTTCTTGGCTGCTGAAAACAAGTTTTTTTTCATCTCTTTTGGTTTTGCAGGCTTAAAAATTTTTTTCAATGTTCATCGGTAGATGATCATTTGAAAAATAATTTTTTTTCTGACGACAATAGCGAAGCGGTCGTCAGTCGCTCTTATCGAAGAGCGAAAAAGCGTCAGCTGGAAAGTCGCCCAAAGACTTTTCAGCAAGCGTTAACTGTTTACCCATATGTTAAATTCCGTAGGAATTTTGCATGGGTAAACAGTTAACTAGCACTTTCGTGCGTTATCCAAAAAATTTACTATATCGCAGATTTTAGATTTTTGGGTTTGATTTCATCGGATTTAGAGATGAAATTTTTTGATTTTGGCTCTCAAAATCCTCTCTTTTTCTCTCTCTTTTCTCTTCAAAATTTAGGCTGTGGATAACTCATGTAGCACCATATTTTTTATTTTTTGCGTTTTATGGCAAAATAGTAGTGTATTAAATTGACTGGTTGGAGAAAGCAAACTGATAAAAATAACTCTACTAAAAATCGATTTTCTTAAAATCGTTTGTCTACTTTTTTATTTTGAAAAAAATGGCATAATAGTATTAGAGAATATTGATTGATGTGGAGTACGAATAGTAAGAGAAAAATATAAAACGAAAAGTCTTGCGAAACAAGGCTTTTTCTAGAAGAAAAAAGTAAAAGAATAAAAAAGAAAAAGAACATAAAAAGAAAAAATAAGAGAAAAAAAAAAAGACAAACTAATAAATGACACTTTCTAAAATGCTAAATAAGAAATAAAGGTAAAAGAAAGGAATTAAACGATAGCGTTTAGGCAGTGTTATTCTAGTTATTCATACACCGATTTGCTCTACTACAACCTTCTCCGGGTTGCTACCGCCTAGCTTTCTAAAGGTAGTTGTCAAGGTCAAGACAGAAAAATGACTGCTGATGTCATGGCATAGACATTCATTGCAAAAAAAGTTGCCCATGAGTCTACGGGACTCGCCCTCTTCGGAGGCTTGAACAGAGCTGGTTCAAGGGTGCAATATTCTTTTACTAAAACTAAAAGGGGTCACTATGGATAACGAAAATAGCAAACCTAGACAAAATCGCTGGGCTAAAAAGCGACAGGCTCGCAAACAGTCCAAAGAAAAAACGTATCTTCACGTAGTCCGTACACGTCTACTAGAAATGTTTGAAGCTGGAAAGTCTTCTAAGAGGTCTTTAGACAAGACTAAGGATGATACAAAAGATAAAATCTATTCAGAGGGTACATATCGTACCTATAAGAAGCAACTCGGCTACTTTACCGACTGGATTTCTAAGGAATATCCAGACGCTCAGACGCTAGACGACGCTTTTAAACATGCTGATGATTATCTGATTTATCTAATGGGTAGAGATGATATCTCAGCTTCCACCATTGGCACCGTTAAGGCTGGCATGGCAAAAGTGTTCGGTGTATCGTCTACAGTCTTCGTAGATACGCCCGAGCGTACTCGCGCAGGCATTAAGAGAAGCCGATTTCCAGTAAAGAGTGATAAACACATATCAGAAGCCACGGAGCGCCGTCTAGCTCGTTTTACGAGCGCCACGGGACTTCGTAGAGCTGAAATGACTCGGATAACGTCTGATGATCTATTTTTTGAGGACGGCAAGGCTTTCCTAAACGTGACGAAAGGAACTAAAGGGGGTAAAGCCCGTATCGTGGAAATTATGGGTATATCAGAAGAAGAGACGGAAGATATCGTGAAATTCATTCAATCAAAAAAGGGAAGACTTTTCCCTAAACTCCATACTAACTACGATAATCACCACTACCGTGGCACCTACGCAATGCGATTGTATCAGCATTACGCTAGGAATGAAAAAGATATCCCTAGAGCCGACCGATATGTAATGAGGAAGGACAGGGCAGGCGAAACATACGATAAACGTGCTATGTCTATAGTCACGAAGAACCTCGGGCATAATCGCATTGATGTGATTGCCCAATCTTACTTATACCAATAACAAAATTATAAAAACTTGAGTAAAAATTAAAGAAAAAACGGGGTATCTTGTACCTCGTTTTTATTTTGTCTTAATTTTGCTTATTCGCCATTTCTTCGTTGATTTTACCGTCTTCTGTGATTGCTTCCAACTGCTCTTCTTTTTCTTCCAACGTGAACACTAATTGTTTATTGTGCTTAGTGCTTTCAATAAAGTTCACTAGCAAGCTAGAGAAAGCCAAACCGTCCTCCAGACGCTCCAACAAGGCTTCTTCTACTAGCTTCTTAACGATGTTTTGTGTAGTGGGATAAGATAGTTCTAGAGCCTTAGACAAGTGTTTTAAAGGCTTGATATAAGTCTTTCTGCTATCCAATACCTGGGCGTGGTGCCAAAGATATGCTACTACTTTTGGTGCGTGATCTTCGTGAATACCTACGCCGTAAAGCATAATCTGGAACAACAAGCGTTCTAATACTGCTTTATCAGATGATTTTTTGCTAATTTCAAGCACCTCTGACTCATGTAACAGATGTTTCTTAGATACCATAGAAAGTGATGTTGTGTGGTCGTCTGTCGATTTAAACGGGCGTCCTCGCTTGAGTTTCGGGCTATTAGGCTTGCTACTTGATTTAGAAGAGCGTACACGCTTCGTCTCAGCACCTGCTTGGTTTACCACTTCCACTTTTGGCAATGTTGTAGCTGGTGCTGATGGTACTTGTTCCACGACTGGGCGACTTTCTGCTTTCCTAATTGGGTCTTTGCGCATTTTGTCTCCTGCCCTGAGTATTGAACCTTCTCTAACGTTTTGATTTTCCATATCATTTTACCATAAAATACCATTTAAAGATTTTAAAAAAGTATTTTATCCTTTCCTTAATTT
>CAJNCB010000013.1:0-6104 GCA_905221155.1 bacterium
CTGAAAGATACAGAAACAAACTTTAGATTTTTTAGTAAAAAGCATAGAAAAACAGCCCCTGAGGGCTGTTTAATCTTATACAGTAGCTGCTTGATCCAAGCTTTCACCGATAGCGGCTAGGCGCTCAACAACTTCAGCTTGTGTTAATTCATTTTCTGAAACATAGCGGTTACGTGGGTGAACACGGCACTCGTGTGAGCATCCACGAAGGTACTTGTCTTCATTTTCTTCTGATGTCAAGATACGACGGTTACAGAAGGGATTTCCACAGTTGACATAACGTTCACATGGTGTTCCATCAAACCAGTCTTTTCCTACGATGGTTGGGTTGACATGGTTGACATCTACTGCGATACGCTCGTCAAAGACGTACATTTTCCCATCCCAAAGCTCACCTTGAACTTCTGGGTCTTTACCGTAAGTTGCGATTCCTCCGTGCAATTGGCCAACATCTTTGTAGCCTTCACGGACCATCCAACCTGAGAATTTCTCACAGCGAACGCCACCTGTACAGTAAACCACGACACGCTTGTCCATGAATTTTTCCTTGTTGTCACGGACCCATTGTGGCAACTCACGGAAGTTGCGAATGTCTGGACGGATAGCTCCACGGAAATGTCCTAGGTCATACTCATAATCGTTACGTGTGTCAAGGACAACGGTATCTTCGTCAAGAAGGGCTTCTTTGAACTCTTTTGGAGACAAGTAAGCACCTGTTGTTTCAAGTGGGTTGATGTCGTTGTCAAAGTCGTTGTCTTCCAAACCAAGGTGGACAATCTCTTTCTTATAGCGAACAAACATCTTCTTGAAGGCTTGTTCATTTTCTTCGTCAATCTTGAACCAGAGGTCTTCCATGCCTGGAAGGCTGTGAACGTAGTCCATGTATTTTTGAGTTGTTTCATAATCCCCTGAAACTGTTCCATTAATTCCTTCGTCAGCGACTAGGATACGACCTTTAAGGCCGATTGATTTACAGAAAGCCAAGTGGTCTGCAGCAAATTGCTCTGCATTTTCAATTGGAGTGTAAAGGTAGTAAAGTAAGACACGAATATCTTTTGCCATAAGATTTGTTCTCTTTTCTATTCTTAAATTTTCAGAATTTTTCATCTATCTATACTAGTATACCTGCTTAAGAAAACGAATGCAATTTATTTGACTGGAAATTGTAGAAAAGTGCTTATCCCTGCACTTCATCAGTAACCATAGCGAATCGCAGATAATTCTCTCAATTTTTTGATCTGCTCGGATTGATTTTCTGACAATATCAGCTTATTATCAATCAACACATGTGAGATATCAACATTCATTTGGCTCAATATAAAAGGAGTAGAAGTCCCATCGTCCTTCAATCTTCTTTGATAAATCACTAATTGATTTTTCAAGGGAGTCAATTGAGGCGTATCCTTTATATCTTCCAATAGATGATTTATGATAGTCATGGCTTCACAACGCCGTTCGCTTCCTCCTGCAAACCATTTTAATGGTGTCATTCTCATTTTCCTCCTTAAATTGAAAAGCTATCATTCCTAACTCTCGTACCAATATTTCACCCAAACACCCTGTGTAAAAAAGTCAGCAAAAATGGTAATGTCGCGAAAATATTATTAATCGCATGCACCGCATAGGAAGGATAAATGCTCTTGGTATAGCGGGTCAAACCAGCAAAGATGATGCCAAATGTTGCAAAGACGAAGATATCTAACAGACTAGGCAGGCTTGAAAAATGAGGAAGAGCAAATAAAATGGAAGGAAGGAGCAAATCAAGGCCAAATCTCGAATGCTTAAAAAAGGCGTGTTGCAGTAATCCTCTATAGATCAGCTCTTCCATAAGTGGAGTCAGAAAGAACAGGGTTATATAGATACCTAGCTCAGCAAAGTTGGTCCCACTATAACCGATCAATACGGCCCAACCTTCAGCAGTTGACTGAACATGTTTAGCTGCCTGAACGTTAAAAGAGATATAGAGCACTACCACTAGTACTGTCAAAATCGAATACCAAAGCCATTTTTTTCTCGGAATGCGAAAAAGATAGCCGTGCCCTGTCTTAACCAGAATCCAAATCATGACTCCACTAAATAGCAAACTCAAGAGATTTTGAATCCAGACGAAATTGCCAATCTGGGAAGAAAATTGCCAATAATTTTGGACGATAAGCGTCAGCTGAGAAAGACCAAATACGAAAAATAAGTAAGAGAAGACTGCACTTATTTTGAATAGAAGTTGATACCTCTTCATATGAACCCTCCTTTGTAAACTCGAGACATCTCTAATATAAGCTATATTTTCCTAAATCCTTACTCCAAATCCTGAATGGTACTTGAGATTTCCTGAATGGTTAAATAGTGATAAGAAAACACGGATATCTATGCTTTCGTTTCAAAAAATCACTGCCTCCCCCAGATAAGCCTGAGGAAAACAGTGATTCAATTTTTAGGAATTAGGAATGAATACACGAAATCAATTAATCTTATGATTTTTTGTTTTTCAAGAATTCATCGTATTGTTTTTGCATTTCGTTCAATACTTTTTCGTAGGCACCTTCAGATTTCAATTTTTCCATCAATTCTGGAATAGCTTTATCTGGGTCTACAGTACCAGTGTTGATAGCTGTATCGAATTGTTGCATTGTGTTAGAGATTGCTGAGATTTCAGATTTCACATTGTCAGTGTTAAAGATGAATCCAAGAGCTGGAGATTCTTTAGCTTCTGCCAATTGTTTCTTAGAATCTGCAATTTGTTGATCTGTAACGTTTTCGTTGATGTAAAGGATCCAGTTGTTACCAGTGTTCCATCCACCCATGTGAGTGTTTCCTTTGTAGCCATCAAGTACTTTAACACGGTTTTCTTTTCCTTCAATTTTCTCCCAGTTCTTGCCTTCTGGACCGTAAACAAGACCGTTCAAGAGTTCTGCGTTAGTGTTCAAGAGATTCAACACTTCCATTGATTTTTCTTTGTTCTTAGAGTTGTTTGAGATGACAAAGTTAGCAACTTGTGTTGTTTGGTTTTTCTTGATGAAGTTAGTGATTGGTTTGATTTGGATATCTTTATTCGCAACACGTGAAAGCAAGCTGTTACCGTAGTCAGCTGGTCCTACTGTTTCTTCACGAACGAACCAAGTATCTTGTTGAAGGTCAAATGAAGTATCGCTTGTTGCTACGTCTTTTGGAATGTATCCAGCTTCATAGAATTTGTGAAGAGTCTTCAAGTGTTCTTTAAAGCGAGGCACTTCGTAACGGTTTACGATCTTAGTAGTGTCCCCTTCAAGGTCGATAACGAATGGAAGTCCATTTGGAACTGGGTAGTCAAAGTTATCAGATGGGATGAAGTTCTTAGTAACCGCAAATGGCACTACATCTGGAGCTTTTTCTTTGATTTGTTTCAAGACTGGTTCAAGTGTTTCATATGAAGTGACACCTGAAATATCGATACCGTATTTAGCAAGAAGAGTTCCGTTGAAGGCGAAGTTTTGAGATGATGCAACGTTGGCTGCAACTGGAACTGCGTAAATTTTACCGTTAATGCTGTTACCTTTGATGTAAGCTGGGTCAAGTGCTTTATAAAGCTCTGCCCCTTCTTTCTTATACAAGTCAGTCAAGTCAGCATAGGCACCTTTTTGAGCATTTACAACATAGTTAGATGCAAAGGCGATATCGTAGTTTTCACCAGATGATGTGATAACTGACATTTTCTTATCATAGTCACCCCATCCAAGATATTGGATATCCAATTTAGCACCAACTTTTTCACCGATGATTTTGTTGGCATTTTCTAGCAATTCATCCAAGTTATCTGGTTTGTCCCCGATTTGGTACATTTTGATAACAGTTTTTTCACCTGAAGCTGAGTCAGCAGCTTTTTTGTTACCTGAAAGGTTTCCACAAGCAGCGAGACCAGCAGCCAAAGCGACTACGCTAGCAGATGCAAAAGCATATTTTTTCCAGTTTTTCATGACAAAAACTCCTTTTTTTATTTTTAAACTTATAAACAATGTAATGATCTTAACTTCACGCAAGGGAAGTTGGAAAATGAGAAAGGGTATTTCTCGACAAGCACTATTCTTTCACACCACCGATAGTCAAACCTTTTACAAAGTAGCGTTGGAAGAATGGATACAGAATCGCGATTGGAAGGGTTGCGACCACAACCATAGCCATACGTCCTGTTTCTTTCGGTAGAGCAACTCCCAGTTGACCAGATAGGCCGACTGCTTTGGCGATATAGTCCATATTTTGCTGGATTTGCATGAGCAAATATTGCAATGGGTACAAGTTGTCACTCTTGATGTAAAGAAGGGCGTTGAACCAGTCATTCCAGAAACCAAGTGCTGTCAAGAGCGTGATGGTTGCGATACCTGGTAGTGACAATGGCAAACAGATTTGGAAGAAGATCCGGGCTTCACTGGCACCATCGATACGAGCGGATTCTAGAATGGCTTCTGGAATTGTCTTCTTGAAGAAGGAACGCATCAAGATGATGTTGAATGGTGAGAGAAGCATTGGAACAATCAAGGCCCAAACTGTATCACCGAGTTGAAGCAAACGAGTGACCACGATATAGCCTGGTACCAAACCAGCGTTGAACAACATACTAAGAAGGGCAAAGATCGTAAAGAATCTGCGATACTTAAAGGTTGTCCGTGAAATGGCGTAGGCATAAGTTGTTGTGATAAAAACGTTTGTGATAGTTCCCACCACTGTTACAAAAACTGAGATGAAAAGGGCTTGGAGGATTTTATCCTTAAACTGTGCCAAGAACTCAAAACCATCTAATCCAAATTGGGATGGGAAGAAGCTATATCCATTTTGGAGGATGCTCTTTTCATCTGTCACCGAAATAACAATAACGAATATGAAGGGTAGGATACAAGAGAGGGCAATCAAACCAGAAATGGTACTGAAGAAGATATCTGCTTTCTTACTGAAGGAGTGAATGCCGACATTATCAATTTTTTCTTTTTTAATTTTCTTTTCTGCCATATTCTCCTCCTTTCTAGAACAAGGCTGAGTTTGGATCAACTCGTCTTGCCAGTAAGTTTGATAGGATAACCAGAATCAAGCCGACAACTGATTGGTAGAGACCTGCCGCTGAAGCCATCCCGATATCCGCTGTCTGAGTCAAACCGTTATAAACATATACGTCCAAGACATTGGTTACGTTATAAAGCTGACCAGCATTGTGAGGGATTTGGTAGAAAAGACCAAAGTCTGCACGGAAAATATTCCCGACTGCAAGGATGGTCAATACGGTTACCAATGGTGTCAACTGTGGAATGGTTACATTGCGAATTCGTTGCCATTTGCTGGCCCCATCCACTGTCGCTGCTTCGTAGTAGGTTGGATCAATTCCCATGATTGTCGCATAGTACATGACACTGCTATATCCAAAGCCTTTCCAAATACCTAGGAAAAGTAGGAGATATGGCCAGATGCCCAAGTCAGCGTAGAAATTAATTTCCTTCATTCCAATAGATTCTAGGAAATGGTTGAACACACCTTTATCGATGTTTAGGAAGGCATCTGTAAAGAAACTGATGATAACCCAAGACAAGAAGTAAGGGAACAACATGGAAGTTTGGAAGATCTTAACCATTCTCTTAGAACGGAGTTCACTGAGGATGATGGCAATCCCTACAGATACAATCAAACCGATAAAGATAAAGCCGAGATTGTAGAGGACAGTATTTCGAGTGATGATAAAGGCGTCTTTTGAACTAAATAAGAATCTGAAGTTATCTAGTCCGACCCATTTACTATTCACGATACTATCTATAAATCCATTACTGGTCATGTGGTAGTCTTTAAAGGCAACCACGTTCCCAAATACTGGAATGTAGAAGAATAGAATCAACCAGAGTGCCCCTGGTAAAACCATCAAGAGAAAGATCCAGTTGTCTCTCAAGGTTTTTGAAAACTTATTCATGATTTCCTCCCTTTTTATTTTGATATCCATCTAAAAATTCCTTTTTAGACTTTTGATAACGATTACATTATTAGTATACTCCTATTTGAAGGTTAGGTTAAACTACTAATTATAGAAAAAACTCCACAAATTATTTTATGTGGAGTACTTTTTTAAGAAAGGGATGTTTCACGAGAAACACTCT